>JANQFD010000031.1 GCA_028278005.1 Chlorobium sp.
GGGAACCTGAAAACCGTAAAACAAATGGAGTGATCGCAATGAATAATCCAATCGATAACGTAAAAATTGCTGTCATTATACCAAAGTCAGCATAGCTGCGAGGAGATTGAATCATTATAAGAAATCCAATCAATAATCCTATAGTGATAACCTGTTTGCTACGACTATAAATGACTACATCCTTACGTAATTTTTGGGGAATAAAACGATCAAAAAAGGAAGTGACGTTCATGGTTCTTCTCCGGCTTTTGTTCATACAGATAACATTGTTTTATCTGATAAATCCGCTTTACAGATGGAATTTAAAAAAAGATTCAGCTCAAGAAAACAGATACTGAGCATCAGATTCATGAGCCGCTCCTGGCGCACTATGTGCGCTTATTATCCGCAGTCATACTCTTCCTTGTCGGTTGTCACGTCGTTGATGCGCATCGGATAATCGCCGGTAAAGCACGCAGTGCAGTAACTGCATGATTCATGCTCGAACTTCGGTGCGCTGTTCAGCATTCCCTGAAGTGAGAGGTATTTCAGCGAGTCGACGCCGATATATTCCCGAATTTTTTCAATTTCCTCATCATTATCTTTTGCATCGGCGAACAGGTATGTCAGCAACTGGACTTTTGTCGGAAAGTCCATGCCGTAGAAGCAGGGATTGGTTATAGGCGGAGAGCTTATGTGCAGGTGAATTTGCTGGGGTTCGGCTTCGCGTATGAGCTTGATGAGCATTTTTGCCGTTGTGCCCCGGACAATCGAGTCGTCGATAACGATAAGGGGACGGTCGTGCAGTACACCACGAATAATATTGTATTTGGAACGTACCTTGATTTCCCTGCTTTCCTTGCCGGGCTGAATAAATGTTCTGCCGACGTAGTGGTTACGGATCAGGCCATGTTCGAACCGTGCAGGACGGTTGATCTTGTTGCTTTCGCGGACAAAACCAAGAGCTGCAGTGTTTGAAGAGTCAGGTACGCTGACAACAATGAGATGTTTGTCGTCGCTGGGATGCTCGACCTTGGACTCACGGGCAAGGTTTTTACCGAGGTTGCGGCGCACCTTGTCGACGGAATGGGTGAATACAAGGCTGTCCGGTCTTGCAAAATAAACATATTCGAAAATGCAGCGGGCCTTGCGTTTCGAAGGCGGCAGAAAGAGTGATACCGGCTTATGGGTTCTGGTCGAAAGTCTATCGATCAAAAGAATCTCGCCCGGTTCGATGTCCCTGACGTACTCTACCGAAAGTATATCGAATGCACAGGTTTCACTGGCTATGTAGAATATTGCGTCTCCGGTTTCGGGGTCGGTGCTTTTGCCGAGGGCAAGCGGCCTGACACCGTAAGGGTCACGAGCGGCGATAAGCATATCATTCACGAGGATGACCATGGAAAACGCACCCTGAACCTGCCGAAGGGCTTGATATATCTGGTGAGGCGGTTCCTTTTCCTTGCTCAATGCCGCAAGATGAGGAATGATCTCCGTGTCGGAGGAAGCCTGAAAAATGACACCCCTTTCGGTAAGTTCCCTGCGTAATGCCCGCGAGTTGGTCAGATTGCCGTTATGAGCAATGGCGAGATTACCTGAACGATAGTTCAGTGAAAAGGGCTGGATGTTGTTTGCTGATTTGGATGCGCCGGTCGTAGAATAGCGATTATGTCCGATAGCCGCATGTCCCGGCATTTTCTTGAATATTTCCGGATCCTTGAAGACTTCGGAAACAAGGCCTATACTTTTGTGCTGCCGGTGAACGGTTTTCTGTCTCCTTTCGTCATACCCGGCGACAACAATACCTGCCGCCTCCTGCCCCCGGTGCTGGAGGGAGTAAAGGCCATAAAAAGAATCTTCAGCGGGAGTTTTAGAATTGTATACACCGAAAACTCCGCACATTACGCTCAGATGTTAAGATTATGTAAACACTCCGCATATAAATTTGCCAATTGAAGGTAAAATAACAAGGGTTAATTGTAAAATATTTTTACTTGTATTTACAGGGGTGCTGTTCCTGCAGAGATTCCATGCTATGACCACCACCCGTTACATGAGGTTGATGGAAATGATCTGCTTAAGGATTATTTTTTAAACTGAATTGGAAACCTTATTGATTCAATAGTTATGGTTCTGAAAGCAAAAAAAGCCCCGGCACCTCCAAGCATATGGACATGGCTTTCGATTACGTTTCTATGGGGGACAGTTTTTTTCGCATCGTCGATTCTGACGCTCAGACTCTCCGGCTCCTGGCTTGAGAGAGGTTTTTTTAACCCGACGTGGTCGGAAATCTATTCCGTTTACGCTGTATATTTTTTTGTGCTGCTTTTTTTGGCGATCTCTGCCATGCTAGTGAAAAACCGGCTGGACCCGCGTGGTGAAAAACAAACCAGGAGACAGCAGGAGGTCGTGGCCGGCAAAAGGGAGGCTGTATTTGTATCATTTGCCGGCAGTATTGCAACAAGCTTTTTTTTCACGTTGCTGACAGCGCTTGTTTTTCTCTTTTCAAGAGCACTGGTGGGTATGACGATAGAATTAACGATTCCTGTTGTACTCGTTGCGGCATTGATGAATATTGGCGCGGGTCTTACCGCTTCGCTTCTGGTCGGGTTTGTGCTGTTTGTGCTTAAGAAGATTTAGGATGTCGGATGGCAGGAGAAGGAGCAGGCAGTGTTTTTGACTTTTGCCTTTTTACTTTTGAATTATTTTTGCTGAGGACCGGTGACTGAATTGGGACGGAGGAGCTGGAATTTGCCGACTGAAGACTGCCGACTGATAACCTGTGGAGCTAAGGAGACTCGAACTCCTGACCCTTTGCATGCCATGCAAATGCTCTACCAACTGAGCTATAGCCCCGATTCGTAGCTGTAAACATGAGAAAAAAAACTTTTATTTCCAACAGGTTTTCCGTTTTCTTGCTTATGCGCAGTTGACTGTCGCCGAGGGCTGCCGGTGGTTTGTCGAAACAATATTTCCGCGGGTTTATGAATCTTTTTTTTGTGATCAAGGAGGGCTTTTCCGGTATCTGGCGGGCAAAACTTCCTGCTGCCGTAACGGTTGTAGTCGGTTTTTTTGCGTTGGTGCTGCTCGGTTTGTTCGCGACTGTTTCACTTAGTTTTTTTGACATTATCGATGAGGTTCGAGGAAGGGTGGAGCTTGAAGTGTTTTTCCCGGAAGGCACATCCGAGGAAAATGTCGCCGGGCAGAACAAGACTATAGAGGGGATGAACGGCGTGCGTGATGTAACCTATATCTCTAAAGACAGCGCGGCTGTTATTTTCCGTCAGGAGTTCGGCAAGGATATTGTAGAGATACTCGGCATGAATCCCCTGCCTCGTTCGGCAAAGGTACTGATTCAGACCGGGTATACCGGGCCTGACAGCTTGCAGGGCATCGTCAACGCGATAAAGGGACTCGATCCCGCATACGATATCCGGTATAACAAGGTTTTTCTCAAGCAGCTCGAGGAAAATGCACGTCTTTTTTCTGTGCTTACGGCAGGGACAGGAATAATGATAGCAATTGCGACGGTTGTGCTGGTTGGATATACCATCCGGCTTGCAATCTATTCACGACAGCAGAAAATCAAGACAATGCGTCTTGTAGGAGCCGCAAACTGGTTTATAAGTGCTCCATATGTTATAGAAGGGGGGATACAGGGGATTCTGGCCGGAGGTTTTGCCGCACTGGCGATCTATCTTATATCGGACCAACTGCTGTTGCGTTATGAGCCGGATATCTATGCTGTTCTCCATCCTTCGACCTTCCTGGTCTATCCCGTGCTTGTCGGTCTCGGGTGCTTTCTGGGTGTATTCGGCAGTACCCTCTCTGTCAGGAAGTACCTGCGAAAAGCTTAGAAAAGTCAACCCTCTTCCGATTTCTCCAGACTTTGGAGCAGGGCTATTTCTGCATCCCAGATTTCGGGTTTCGGGGTTTCGAGAATGAGCGGTATCTCTGTGCTTGCGGGATGTCGCATGATCGCTGCAAAACCATCGGAACCTATTTTCCCCTTGCCTATACTTTCGTGGCGGTCACGCCTGCTGCCCAGTTCAAGTTTCGCATCGTTGAGATGCATCCCTTTAAGGTAATCGAAACCTATTGCTGCATCGAACAACGAAAAGGTATCGGCCACCGCTTTTTCGGTGCGTAAATCGTATCCCGCCGCGAAGAGATGGCAGGTATCGAGGCAGACGCCAACCCTTGTTTTGTGATGGATTTTTTCAATGATAAAGGCAAGCTGCTCGAAGGAATATCCGAGGTTCGATCCCTGTCCGGCTGTGTTTTCCAGTACTGCACTTACTGTTGTTGTCTCCTTGAGCGCAAGGTTGACTGAATCGGCAATAGTTTCGAGGCACTCGGCTTCATCGATTTCGCGCAGATGGCTGCCCGGGTGGAAGTTGAGGGTTGTCAGCCCAAGCAGTTCGGTCCGCTTCATTTCCTCGACAAATGCCCGGCGTGACCGGTCGAGCTTTTCAGGATCAGGGCTGCCGAGGTTGATCAGGTAGCTGTCATGCGGCAGGATGTGCTTCGGATCGAAGCCGCAGGTTTGACAATTGTTTTTGAAGGCGCGTATGGTCGATCCCGTAAGGGAAGGGGCTTTCCACTGTCGCTGGTTTTTGGTGAACATGGCAAACGCTGTCGCCCCGAGTTCCCTGGCGCGGAGAGGTGCGTTTTCTATTCCTCCTGCAATGCTGACATGTGCTCCGATATAGCGCATCGTATCGATAACTCTCCCGGCTGCTTGTTCTGATTTTTTACTTTTGCCTTAACAATTCCTCTTGATTACGTACATTTTTTACAGCACACCATATCTAAGAAAAAAAAGCCATGCAGCCAACTCCCGCTCTGTCCGTTATCGTACCGTTTTATAATGAAAAGGAGTCTTTGCCTCTGCTTGTCGAGCAGATCTATGAGGCTATGCAGGAAAAAGAGCTGCATTGTTTGTTTGAGCATCCCTTTTCATTCGAGCTGTTGATGATCGATGACGGTTCGACGGACGGCTCGACCGGGTTTATCCGTGAACAGGCTGCTCACAGACCTGAAATGAAGCTGATTTCGTTGCAGAAAAACTATGGAAAGACCGCAGCACTCATGGCCGGCTTCAACTATGCCTCAGGTGAATATGTGGTGACACTCGATGCCGATTTGCAGGATGATCCTTTTGCTCTGAAACAGCTCATCGAAAAGCTGCAGGAAGGCTACGACCTTGTGAGCGGATGGAAACGTCAACGCAATGATCCTTTGTCCAAAACGGTGCCTTCGAGGATTTTCAACGCGACAACCAGACTCTTTACCGGCATT
>JANQFD010000086.1 GCA_028278005.1 Chlorobium sp.
CAGTCCTTTATGCGGGCACACTCCATCCAGGCGCTTTAGCACCATGGCAAAGTCAGCCTCCCGTTATGTCTGCAGCACCTGTGGCGCCGTATCGCTTAAATATTCGGGCAAGTGTTTTTCCTGTCTGAGCTGGGGAACCCTTGAGGAATCCCCTTTTGAAGAAACCTTGCCCGAACAGAACCGGAAAGCACAGGCGAAAAATCTTCCGCAATCGGAAAAACTGCTGCCGGGAGGCTGTGCCCTGCCTCCGGAAAGAGTTACAACAGGCATACGTGAACTGGATCGTGTGCTTGGTGGCGGATTGATGCCCGACTCGGTCGTACTTATAGGCGGTGAACCAGGCATCGGGAAATCAACGCTGATGCTTCAGCTTGGAAGACATTTGTCTCTCTCCGGGATACTGTATATTTCCGGTGAGGAATCCACCTCACAGATCAGGGATCGTGCCAAAAGACTTTCCATTGAATCGAACAATATCAGGCTTGTTCCGGAGGTTAATCTCGAAAAAATCCTCGGCGTCATCGAGCGCGACCAGCCTGACATTGTAATTATCGACTCAATCCAGACCATATATTCCGGAGAGTATCAGAGTTCTGCCGGATCGTTAACCCAGATACGCGAATGCACGGCGGGCCTTATCCATGCCGCCAAAAATCGCAATTTCATACTGCTTGTCGTAGGTCACATCACAAAAACCGGTTCACTTGCAGGCCCGAAAACTCTGGAACACATGGTAGATACCGTTCTGCAGTTCGAAGGAGAGAGTTACCAACGGCACAGGATAATCCGTTCGGCAAAAAACCGCTTTGGCCCCACAAACGAGATAGGCGTTTTCCGCATGGAGGATAAAGGACTTGAAGAGGTGACAAATCCTTCGGAGTTCTTCATATCCGGACGCTCGAAAGGCATACCCGGCAACTCGATATTTACTGCCATTGAAGGGTCGAGAGCGCTTCTGGTAGAAGTCCAGGCACTGGTAAGCAAGACCAATTACTCAATGCCTCAAAGAATAAGCTCCGGTTTCGATCTTAAACGCATTACCATCATCCTTGCTGTACTTGAAAAACGTCTTGGCATACCAACATGGGACAAGGATGTATTTATCAAGGTTGCAGGTGGCCTGAAACTGGTTGAACCTGCCGCTGATCTGGCAGTTGCGGCAGCGGTCGTGTCCGGAATACAAAACGTTTCACTGGCATCCACAATGGCTTGTGCAGGCGAAATAGGACTTTCCGGCGAATTAAGAGGAATAAACGACGGCGAAAGACGAATTCGTGAAGCTGCTCACCTCGGTTTTTCCACCATACTCATGCCTCAGGCCAATATCAGGGAATTGAACAATGCCGCCCGCAAGCTTCCGATAACGGTCACAGGATGTAAAACGGTGCATGAAGCTATGGATCGCATGAATCTTGAAGGCAACTGGTAAACCTTGATCTCCCCAGACCATGCCGGGTTTGGCTTCATAGCGAAAAGCCTTACATTTCTTCGGAAAACGAAAATCGTCATTGTCATGCGGGCAAAAGAAACGTCATTACGATAACGAACGTTGTTTCTTTTTTTATCCGGCTTCAAGCAAGTGATTGAATTATGGCTCATATTATTCTGATGTGGCTCATCAATGCACTGTCGGTGTATGCCACAGCAAGCCTTCTGGGCGGAATATACGTGAAAAGTTTCTGGTCTGCCCTTATTGTAGCTCTGGTACTCGGTCTGATCAATGCCGTCGTAAAACCTGTGCTGGTCTTTTTTTCCATTCCTTTTATTATTGTTACGCTCGGACTTTTTTTGCTGGTCATCAACGCGCTGATGCTGATGTTGTCCGCCGCTCTGGTGGAAGGATTTTCGGTTGCAGGATTTGGATGGGCTGTCCTCGGCTCCCTGGTCATCAGCCTTGTCTCCTGGATGATAAGTACTGTTTTCAATATTTAGGTTCATTAAAATTTTCACGGTATAGCGATCATTATGCAAGGTCAGGCACAGGCAATAGTTCTCCCGAAGGCAAACAAGCTCAGGCTCAGCAATGTCCCCTATAATGCTGACAGCCCCAAAGATATCCTGGTTAAAACCATCGCCACCACCATCACACCCGGGCTCGATCGCCTGTTGCTTACCAATAAACCCGTTTCACACAAGGTGTTGAACTACCCGATCTTGCTGGGAAGCGAGATGATCGGTCAGGTCATGGAAACAGGCTCGGATGTCACCTCTGTAGAACCGGGTGATTTTGTGTATACTTTTAATGGAAACAGATGGACCGGGGTTGAATCATACTACGGTTGTCATGCCGAAATGGTTCCCACATCATCTGAAAACGTGTTGACGCTCGGACGTCAGCCGATACACCGTGACCTGCTTACCGGACTCCTCGCATATGTTATTTCCGCCGTGGAAAAAGCCCGGCTCGACACATCAAGCAGGGTTCTTATACTGGGACTCGGCTCGGTCGGCCTGATGGCGGCAGAATATCTGCGCGTTAAAGGGATCGGTTCGATCGATGCTCTTGAGAATTTCGGAATTCGCGGACAACTTTCCTGTGCCGATAATATCGCTATGCAGGTCAATGATTTCACAAGTGATTTCGATGATGGTTATGACCTGATCATTGAAGCCACAGGACGCATATTGCTGATCGAAAAAGCCATACGGCTTTTAAAACCGAAAGGATCCATCCTGCTTATGGGGAACTATGAGGTGCTTGCCTATGATTACCGGCTCATCCAGCGTAAAGAACCTGTGATTATCTGCTCAAACATCACAACCCGTGAGCACCTCGTTTCTTCCCAGAAACTCCTTGAAAGTGACCGTATCGAAAGCGAGAAATTTTTTACCAATGTTTTCGCGATCAATCAGTTCGAGCTTGCCTACAGGGTTGCCCTTGATAGCAAGGAAGCAATTAAAACGGTCATCAGCTGGATTTAACCGATGAATGCTATAGGCTTATCCGGGGTATCCAAACAGTTTGGCAGGTTCTGGGCCAACCGTGACATTTCTCTCAACATAGGATCGGGTTCCATTCATGCAATAGTAGGAGAAAACGGTGCGGGGAAAAGCACCCTTATCCGGATGATTTACGGGCTCCTGACACCTACTGACGGTTCGATATCCGTCAATGGCCATGTTGTCAGATTCACCTCTCCAAGACAGGCGATCGCCGCCGGTATCGGTATGGTTCACCAACATTTCATGCTGATCCCTGATCTGACCGTTACGGAAAATATCATTCTTGGAGACGAGCGCAGTGCGCTGTTTGCAACTCTGGACAGAAAACAAGCTGCACGAAAGATTAAAACTATTTCGGAAAACCATGGCCTGGAGATTGATCCGGCCATCCCTGTCTCAGAACTATCGGTAGGAGAAGAACAGCGGGTGGAAATCCTCAAACTCCTTTATCGCGAAGCAAACATTCTTATTCTTGATGAACCTACGGCCGTCCTCACCCCTTCCGAAACCGGACAGCTTTTCGCAACGCTCAAATCACTCCGCAATAATGGCAAAACGGTGATCCTGGTCACTCACAAGCTGGACGAAGTACTCAGCGTATCCGACATGGTCAGCGTTATGCGCAAAGGTCGCATCGCAGCCACCGAACAAACTTCTTCGGTGACCAAAGGCGATCTTGCAAACCTGATGGTGGGAAGAAATGTGCTGCTCAGGACAGAAAATCCACCGGAAAAAACCGGTAAACTTGTCCTGAAAGTCTCTGACCTGCAGTACAGGGATGCCAGAGGCCGCCAGAAACTCAACGGCCTTTCATTTGAGATAAGCTCCGGTGAAATTTACGGTATTGCGGGGGTAGAAGGTAACGGCCAGAGTGAATTGCTTGCAATGCTCTGGGGAATGATTGAACCGGGAAGTGCGACAAGCGGCTCGATAACGGTTGACAACATCACTCTTTCCTCTAAAACCCCGGCCGAAATAGCGGCTGCCGGAGTATCCCTTATACCTGAAGATCGATTGAAACATGCGGTGATCGGAGAATTCGCGGTGGGCGAAAACATGATTTTCGGGCGTCATAGAGAAAAAAAATTTCGAAGATTTGGCGGTTTCGATACAAACAGCATCCGCAGCTATACGAATACAATGATCGAGCGATACGACATTCGATACGACAAACAGAGCAATCCCTCCCTTTCCAGCCTTTCAGGCGGTAATCAACAGAAGATCGTCCTTGCGAGAGAAATTGAACGCCCAGGGCTCAAGCTTCTCATCCTTGCCCAGCCCACAAGGGGGGTTGATATCGGGGCAATTGAGATGATTCACAAAAAAATCATTGCTACCAGGGACAAAGGCATAGCCATTCTCCTTGTCTCTTCAGAACTCGATGAAATCATCTCCCTGTCAACAAGAATCGGCTGCATCTACAAAGGTGCCATTCGTCAGGAGTTTTCGCCGGAGGATGTCCGGAAAGGACGATCCAGCGAGCAGGATTTCGAAAAAGAAATCGGCATGTTTATTACATGAAACCCGTTTCCGTCATGCGAAAGAGAATCATAAGCCTTGTTGCGCCGCTTTTTGCTGTTATGACTGCGCTTCTGCTGAGCACCTTGCTCATTGCAGCAACCGGGCGAAATCCATTGATGATCTATCATAAAATGCTTTCCATGACCTTCGGCTCGGATTACGGAACCGGGCAGATTGTTTTCCGTACAACATCCCTGCTTTTAACCGGCCTTGCGGTCGCTATACCTTTCAGGGTGAAGCTTTTCAACATCGGGGGGGAAGGTCAGGTACTTGCAGGCGTTTTTGCAGCTGCGTTTACCGGCATACTGTTACCTCCTCAGACACATCCTTTGATTGCAATATCCATTTGCTCCATCTCGGCAATGCTTGCCGGAAGCATGCTTGCCCTGTTGGCGGGATGGCTGAAAGTCCGTCTGGGCATCAATGAGGTCATATCAACCATCATGCTTAATTTTATAGCACAGGCATTTGTCGGCTATATGCTTACCTGGCACCTGTCGGTACCTTCTACCGTGCATACTCCTGAAATCGTTCAATCCGCGCAGATACCCATGGCAGACGCCGTTATCGGTATCTGGCGCAATTCACCCGCAAACATGAGTACCGTATTGGCACTTGCCGCATGTCTGGGGACATGGATCGTGATATTCAAGTCCACCGCGGGTTACGAGATGAGAGCGGCAGGCCTCCAGCCGGAAGCAGCAAGGTACGGCGGCATAAACACCGATGCCCATATACTTAAAGCGATGGCTGCAGGTGGAGCCATGGCAGGGCTGGTTTCGACAAACCTCGTTCTCGGTTACAAGCATTTCTATGAAGCCGGGCTCGGCAGCGGGATCGGATTCATAGGTATCGCAGTAGCGTTGCTTGCCTATGCCCACCCCCTGTGGATCATTCCTTCGGCCCTTCTGTTCGGTTTTCTGGAGTACGGCGGGCTTACCGTGAACGCTTATGTACCGAAAGACATTTTCATGATGGTACAGGCAGTTACGATCCTGATGGTACTCGTCCTGACGAAAAAGCCCAAGAGACCTTAGGAGTCCGAACGGCTGTCCATATCCGAACCGTAAAGATTCATCTGTTTTCTATAATAGGAAAATGCCTGTTCCTGACGGACAACTCCGAGCAGTTTATCGGATTTGCGGGAAAGCACGGGAATGATATCGTAATCAGTCAGCTCGAACAGTTTTAGTGCCTCATCCAGCTTTGACGTATCATACAGCAGCGGTACATCCTTTTTGACAATATCTTCCGCTATAAGCCCGGTAAACGGCCCCTCTTTGAGCAGGATGCTCATTTCTTCAAGCCTGATTATGCCCACAAACTCGTCTTCCTCGGTTGTCACAAGAAAATTGGATTCAGGAGTATTGTGAAACACATCGATAATTTTCTCGGCTCGTGTAACATCCCGGAACCTTACATAGCTGGTTTTCATGATGTCAAGGATGCTGATATTCTCGGCTACGGAAAGGGCGATACCATATCCGACCCGAACCCCCTCCTTTTCGAGCACGTAAGTTTCCATCGAGTAATCGTAGGCTATCCGGGCGATAAGTGCTGCGGTAACTGCAGCAAACATGATGGGCAGTACAATTTCATATTCTCCGGTCACTTCGAAAAGAATCAGAATAACCGTCAACGGCGCACGGATAATACCGGCAGTCAGTGCCCCCATACCCACCAGAGCATAAGCGCCGGATGTAGCGGTGATATCCGGAAAAAGAGCATGCACAAGGTTTCCGAACATCCCGCCGAGCATAGCACCCATCTTCATTGCGGGAGCGAACATGCCGCCCGAACCACCGGAACCGACACTGAACGCAGCAACAACAGGCTTGAGCAGATATACCCCGACCATGTTCAACCATGTCTCGGTTCCTCTGACCGCATTGTCGATCACTTCGTAGCTGTACCCGTACAATCCTGGAAGCCACATACAGATCAGCCCGGTCAGAAGCCCGCCGATGGCCGGCATCGCCCAAACAGGTATTCTGCGTTTTTTTTCAATTCTCTGAAAAGACTCTTCGATCCTGTAATACACCTTGATAAACATAACGGCAGAGAGACCGGCAAGTACCCCCAGTATGAAGTAAAAAAGGAGTTCGCTGTTTGAAACAAGGCTGTAATCCGGAACCTGAAAAGTAGGTGAGTTTCCGAGATAGCTCCTCGATACCACGGTTCCGATAACGGCAGCTATAACAATCGGGCTGAATGTCCTGACACTGAAATCTCCGAGGATAACCTCTATAGCAAACATGACGCCTCCTATCGGGGCGTTGAAAACCGCTGCGAGCCCGGCCGCCGCTCCACACCCGAGAAGGGTGCGTTTCCTGTCGGGAGAAAATTTAAGCACCTGCGCAACCGAAGAACCCAACGCAGCTCCCACTTGCGCGATAGGGGCTTCACGACCTCCTCCCCCTCCAGTGCCTATGCTCAGAACTGAAGTAATGGTTCGATGCAGCCATAGTCTTCTCGGAATGTTTCCCTCATTTTGTGCAACCGCCTTGATCACACTTGCAAGACCGTGTCCGGGCCTTGCTTTGACAATGAAGGCATTGTAAAGCCCTACAAGCAATCCCCCCAGAGCAGGCACCAGAGGCATCAGCAGACCCCAGTACCCTTCAATTAAAAACGAGGTTCCGAAAACCTCCAGACCCCCGAAAAAAAAATGGCTGAAAAGCTTGATGGCATCGTGAAAAATAACGGCAACATAACCGGTTGTAACACCGACAAAAACCGCAATGAAGAGAAAAGGCAGATCCTGATTGAGATTCAGCTGGACAAGAATATTATCCAGTGTAAGCTTGAAATATTTCTGTGAGGTTCCTTTAAAATATCTGCTGCGTCTGAACAGAATATAGAAGAAGGCCCGGAACTTCCTGTTCCAACTGCCTTTTGTTTTCGAGGAACCTTTCATGAAGGGGAGTCCGGCTCAGGAAGCGCTTGTTAGGAGAATCGAATAAAAAAAGGGACCATTGCCATGATGCTCTGCAGCGGCAGGGAAAACAAACAATACCCGTGATATTCGTGTAATATAATTGATTATCTTGAAAAGCTTTTCAATAAAAAGGCCGCATATCTCCAAATGAGGAACATCCTGACAGCAATAAAGGTTTTGATCTCAGGAAATAGCGTTATTATGCGTGCAGTTTTTCATGCAGCTTTTTCGAACCGCGAAGTACATCTGTTACAATGAGCTTTCTTGGAAATATATTCAGTGGAGTCAGGATTTTTTTTGCCGGCATCTGGCTTGTTATCAGAATCGTGCTTGAATACTTTGGCATTATAACCGATGGCAATGACAGAACAACGGGCATAAAGGATCTTCGGGAAGAGTATAAAAAAGCCAACTATCGCTGACCCCCCTCCTGCGCACAAATCAGGCTATCGATAAAATCTCATTCTTCATCGATCACAACGGTAAGATCGACAACCTTTCCCGGCTCGACAAGCGCATTGACAGCAGGCTTCTGGTTTATCACCGTGTATGGCACAAGCAACGTCGAGTATTCATACGAAACATTGCCGGTATTCAAACCGTTTTCCACAATTATTTCCCGGGCCTGCTTCAGCGACATGCCCAGAACATCCGGCACCGGAATTTTCCGGACTTTCTCGACAATCTTCGCCTTTCCGACAACAAGGGAAACAGAAGATCCCGAATAGATAACTGTACCGGGCGATACAGACTGACTGAGCACCCTTCCGTCTTCAGAGGGGTCATAAACCGTCTGCTGCTGAATATCCTTCACCTCGATATCAAACCGGCCGAGAGTTTGACGAACCTCTTCAAGCGCTCTCCCGTAAAAATCCGGAACAGAAAACTTCGGTTTTTCCCGTTTGTTGAGTATCAGATAAATTGTCCTCCCCGGCTTTACTTCTGATCCGGCAGAAGGACGCTGGGCAATTACGGTATTCGAATCAATATCACGTATATAGCGTACGTTATAACTTTTTTTCCCCGCAAGCCCTTCCGATTTAAGTAGCTCGACTGCCTTATCGTAGCTCATTTTCTCAACGTCCGGAACAGAAACGCTCTGCCCCTGCAGGGTATATGCAGTCATTACATACTTGTCGAAAACAACGTAAACAACAGCGAGCAAAACAAGTCCGATAAGAACTTTTTTAATCATGAACTTTTCTAACTCTGACGTTTCATCACAAAATCAACAAGCAGGCACAGCGAACGCTTGGTATCGTTATCCTCAAATGCGGCTATCGATTCGAGCGACTTTGCAGAAAAACCCTCCGCCACCTCGGCGGCATACTCCAGCCCGCCCTTCGCTTTGACAAATTCAATAACCTCACGACTTTTGATCGCCCGTTTTCTTGCGCTTTTCAATATGGACTTTATCCTTTTTTGTTCATTACGATCAGATTTTCGAAGAGCGTAAATGAGGGGAAGCGTGATTTTTTTATCCTTGATATCGATTCCAAGCTGTTTTCCTGTTTTTTTTGAGTCCCCGGTATAATCGAGCAGATCGTCGCGTATCTGGAAGGCCAGCCCGAGATATTCTCCGTAATTTTTCAATGCCTGGATTTTATCCTCATCTTCGGTTACGCTTGCCGCACCCATAGCGCATGATGTTGCAAGTAATGATGCGGTTTTATCAGATATAACCCGCAGATAATCCTCTTCGGTTATATCGAGGCTTCGAGTTTTCTGAATCTGAAGAATTTCGCCCTCACTCATGCGTTTTACCGCATCGGACACCATGTGAAGGAATATATAATCCCTGTGATCGAGAGAAAACAGCAGCCCTTTGGAAAGCATATAGTCGCCTATAAGCACTGAAATCTTGTTTTTCCACAATGCATTGATTGAGGGCAATCCCCTCCTCATCTCGGCACCATCTACAACATCATCATGGATAAGCGTCGCGGAATGAAGCAGTTCCACCATGATAGCAGCCCTGTAGCTCTTTTCCTGAACGCCCCCGCAAACCTTAGCGCCAAGCATCACAAGCAAAGGACGTATCTGTTTCCCCTGTTGCTTCAGGATATAACGAACCACCTTTTCAACCAGGCTGTTGTCGGTCTTCAGAGCTGTTTTGTACTTCTGCCGAAAAGTATCGAGCTCTTCAGTGACAGGTAAGGCAACGTCTTGTAAATTCACAGGCGTAAAATCTTACAGATACCCCGGAAACAGGGTTTTGGAAACAGGCCTATCGACAGCCCGGTGCTTTGACAGTATAACTGTTCTCATAGTATTTCTCTGCAATAAAAAGCCGGAGAACGAAGGTATAATTCCTTCGGAACAATAAAAGGAAATGGTTTCGAGCATGTACGGAATTCAGCAATAACGGCATTATTCTACACAAATTATGGAAAAAGGGCAAAGAACCGATGTTGATGGAGAAACCAACCCGGCGCCCTGCCTTATGGATGCCAGCGCTTCATATGCTCGCTATGAGTTCCAAGATAAGCACCAGGCTTGTAAAACTCGTTATAGAAATCAAGATCAAGGTGATGCGCCTGAAGGTACATACTGACAAAAATAGAAGGAACGGTAGCTGGAAATTTACCGAATGTATCGTACACATATTGCGCCTGAAGAGCAACACATGCCCTGAAATGCTCATCATGAACCGAAGCAGCCGAACGTACTTTACGGGAATCCTTCCACGGTCCGGGTGTTTCGGGATTGAAAGGGCCTCCCGGGCCGAATTTGCGATTGCAAACAGCATCCACCGCTTCACGCATGTCAGAAAAGTGTGGCGGACAGTAACCCTCCATCACTTCCTCTAAACCTGTAGGATTAGGGTAGGGCCAGCGATCTTCATCAGTGTCGTAACGAAAGCCCAACCCCGGCGGGCCGTTCTCACCGCTTGCCCCGAGCATTGAAAAAGGATCGATTCCGTTGAACATCCATCCACCGAGCCCCATAGCCTGAAGCATGAGTGATCCGGCATAGCATCCTGTCGATAGTTCTGCAGTGATTTCACTGAGCGATGCCTGTTCGGCAAATGTGATCGGCCAGACATTATCGATATCTACAATATCACTGAATCTCTCTATGCCCGGTACAGCCCTTCGGTTGATGTCATCATACAATACCAGACCGTTCTGCAGCATATAGCAGAGATTGAGCAGAAAATGCTGGGCAAGATCGCCGACAGGTATGACAAGAAGGGTTCCGGGATGGTTGACAACCCAGGTATTGTGAGCCTCCACATAAGGAACTTCGGGAGGTAAAAGAAGGCGGCCGTCCCGGAGCTTCCTGATACGGGTTTTAACCGCACCCACTATGTGATCAAAATCAAGTGAACCGTCATCATTTCTTGCCGAGCACGCCTCATCGTCCCGCGACTCCAGGACATAAACCCCTTCATCATCGGTAAAGAACGTCATACTTGTGTGAAAGCCTGCTGCAGAAGGAAAAGTACGTCCGCTTGCCGCTCCGGCGTAATTTGAAAGATGCGGTGCATACAACTTCGCACGATAAATCATATGATGCCAGCTTGTATTTCCGCCGCAGGCAGCAACAACCAGATACTTCTCCATGTCGGAAAGCGGCAATGGTTCATACTTCGATTTATATGCAAAAACTCCGTCCGGAATCTCCGCCCCCATAAAGAATCGCCTTGAACGTCGGCCCAACAGTGCTTCAACGAGCCCGAATGACATCATATCCTGATAACCCGGCGGAACCGATTGATCTTTCATGTAATCCTCCTGCAGTTATCTGTTGAAAAACATCGATAACCCTGTGCCCCGCCGGACAGATTCCGTACACGGACCCGGCAAATTTTTGCACAACGGTTGTCAAGCTTGATTGTGATCGTATAACCTCATGCCGGAAACCCGAGGCGGTTGCCGGCGCTATCCTCACCTTTCCTGAAAGCTCAGTTCTTCATCTCGGTCAGCGTCTTATCAAAACAGATTGCTAACAAGCTGAAGTTTACCTTTCAAAATGTATACGGTGTACTTATGGTTCATACATGAATAGTAATCACCGGAAACCGGAAAAGGTTCGCTTTTTGGTCTTGAAGCATTATTTCAAGGATTTCCGCCGCACCGCGAACTATCTCGGGACACCTTGTCTCAAACAGGTTTTGCTCATGTGCACGTACCATACCCCCATAACCATAATTGAGCCCGATACCGCCCCGCAGGTCTCCGCTATGCACATTCCGGCAGCAAAACCTGCCGCAAGTTTCATGGCTTGACCGGCATGGAGCCCGCCGGATTCGCACCAGGCCCCGAGTATCGCCTGCGAACAGGCACAACCGTCCAGAAACATTCGAACAGATAGCTCAACCCTGTCCATAGACTTCTCCCCTGAAAGATTATTTGTTTAAACCGTTTATGCAGATCAAGCATCGATTGAAAAACAATTTGCTCACAACAGGTATGTTTATTACTATGTTTCGATTCAGTAATATACCGTTATATTTCCTCGACAACACCAGAGCCCGCCAAACCGACAAAACTGTTTCCGGTAAACAAGCTGTATGGCACAATGAGCAACGAGTTAGAATCCTCCAGGCCCAAGTCGCCTGCTTCGCAGTTACTGGAGGCTGAGATCGCTGAAAAGGAGTCGAAGAAAAGCGAGCTGTCAGAGCAGGAAAAGCAGCATGAGCGTTCCGTCGAACCGGAAATGAATTTCATTGAACATCTTGATGAACTTCGTGGAAGGCTGATCAAGAGCGGAATTGCCCTGGTCGTCATCATGATCCTGAGCGCGTTCTTCGCGGATACGCTTGTCAATCAGGTTCTGATCGCACCAATCAAGAACAGCAGTGAAACAATAGTCCTGCAGAACCTTGTACCATACGGACAGATATCGCTTTACCTGCAGGTTATATTTTTTTCAGGATTCGTGCTTACATTCCCTTTTCTTGTATTTCAGATCTGGCAGTTCGTGTTGCCGGGCCTCAAGCAAAAAGAGCGGGCCGCCACACGGTTTGTGATCTCCTTTATCTCACTCTCATTTTTTGCCGGGATTGCTTTCGGCTACTTTGTTTTCCTGCCTATTTCGCTCAAGTTTTTTGCCGGATTCGGAACATCCCTTGTTGAAAACAACATTGCCATCCAGGATTATATCAGTTTTTTTGTAGGTTCTCTCCTTACAACCGGCCTTGTTTTTGAATTGCCTTTCATCTCATATGTGCTTTCCAAAGTAGGTCTTCTCACCCCTGCATTTATGCGGTTCTACCGCAAACATGCGATCGTGACCCTTCTGGTTGTCGCAGCCATTGTAACTCCATCCACGGACCTCGTAACCCAGCTTGTCATTGCCGTTCCGATGATTCTGCTGTATGAACTGAGCATAGGCATTTCGGGATATGTGAACCGCAAAAACAATGCTCTGGCAAATAAATCAGCGTAAACCCGCTTTTTGGAGTATTTGCCGATACAGCTCACGGGCTCTGCATTCAAGTTCCTCGACCGTCCCATTGTTTTCAATAACGAAATCAGCCCTCTCGATCAGCATTTTTTGCGGCCATTGTGCATTGATACGTGACATGATCTCTTCCCTGCCACCCATCCCTTTTTTCATGGCCCTCACAATCCGTTTTTCGAGGTCGGAAACCACGACAACAATGAAATCCAATCCCTTGTCGCCACCGGCTTCCAGCAGAATCGCCGCTTCTTTAACAAGGACTTTCACCCTGTTTTGCCGGGCGCGATCAACCGCATCCTGAAAGGCCATGAACACCTTCGGATGAATCAGTTCGTTAACCTGTTTTCGAATACCCGGTTCCCGAAAAACCCTTTCGGCCACAACCTTCCTGTTGAGCACAAGATTTCCGGCTGTATCTTCCGAGTACACTGCTTCGCCGAACAACCGCTTAATCCCCGCAATAACTTCCGGCTCTTCAAGCTGCATATCTTTTGCAGCTTTGTCTGCCTCGAAAACAACGCACCCCATTCCAGCCAGGGTCTTGCAGACTGTGCTTTTCCCGCTGGCAATACCTCCTGTGACCCCTACAAGCACGGGAATTTCAACCATAATCACTTTACTGATGACGTTTTTGCAGTATGTCTCTCACCTCTGTCAGAACAGCTTTCCACAATTTTGGCTTTATTCGATATGTATCAGCACGTTCGTTAAATTCCTTTGCTGACAGCCCATGTGTTGCAAGCAGTGAATCCAGCTCTTCAGACTTTACCGATATGCCGCTGTCCGCATCGTCTGCCGCCACTCCCGAATACAACAGATAGTCCGCGTAGAATGCCGCAAACCGTTTATCGGCATCATCGAGAGAAGGCGGTTTGCTTTCACTGCAGCCTGTTGAAAGAGGCAGGAGAAATGCAGATAAGACAACACTGAAAATCGCTTTGGTTGCACGCACCATCTTCCTTCATGTATAATTCCTGTCAAAAAAAATCCGCCTGAGAAACTAAATCTCTGCACCAATAGTTTAAAAACCAAATCCCTTTCTCAGGGTACTATCTAACATAAACAGTTCACTCTCATGGCATACACACAACCAGACCTTCCCTACCCGGAAAATGCGCTCGAGCCTCATATCTCTGCCAAAACCATTGGGTTCCATTATGGCAAACATCATGCCACCTACATAAAAAAATACAACGACATGGTCGCAGGCACGCCTCATGACGACCAGAGTATTGAGGATGTCATGCAGGCAGCAGCGAACGACCCTGAAAAAACAGGGCTGTTCAATAACGGCGCTCAGGCATGGAATCACAGCTTCTACTGGAACTCTTTAACCCCAAACGGCGGCGGTTTGCCGTCCGGTCAGATTGCAGAAAAAATAGATGCTGACTTCGGAAGCTATGACGCATTCAAAAACGAGCTGGCCAATGCAGCTGCAACGCAGTTCGGCAGTGGCTGGGCATGGCTTGTGCTCGATAACGGCAAGCTGAAAGTCGTCAAAACACCAAATGCCCAGACTCCTCTGACAGACGGCAAGCATCCGATATTGACGATTGACGTCTGGGAACATGCATACTATCTTGATTACCAGAACCGCCGTCCTGACTACATAGCCGCAGTCATCGGCGAACTTATTAACTGGGATTTTGCCTCACAGAACTTCCTGAACGCTCAGGTCTGAGGACAAATCGGAAGATCCTGCTACAAAAGCCCCGAACCCCGGGGCTTTTGTATTTTCGAAGCAAAAAACACAAAAAGACAGTAACAGCGAACAAGAGCCCTCTACATCCAGGGCAGGACATCCACAACCTTTTCCAGTTCTATAACCCTTGCCTTCACGGGAACACGGTAATCTATTTCCAGCACATCGGGATTTATCGTCCGCTCATCGTACTCTATAACCATTTCATGCTTTCCGCCTCCATCAATGCGCGGATTGAACAAAAGCACATCGATTTGTCCCGGAAGATTCACGTTTTCCCCTTTCAACACAAAAGGAGCAAAATTCCTGAAATGTATCTGCACCTGTTTTCTTCCATAACGATCACTGACCAATAATCCTTCCATATTCCGTGTAGCCGAATTAACCAGCAGTTGCTTTTTTCCGGCTGACGTGGCAATGGTATAACTTACTTTCCCGTCTCCCTTGCGCACGGATTCAACGGCACGTAAGGGTTCTTCGACCGAAACAATACCTGACAGGGCATCCGAAAGCAGCCGATATCCGGTTCTCAACCCGAGAACTTTCTCGATGTTACCGGGATTGTTGGCTCCGACAAGCAGCAAGTTATTGAGCATGTCATGGACAAACATCGAATCGGGACGGAAAAGCATATCGGCAACCGGCAGTCCCATTACTCCCGAGCTTACAATGATTCGCATATCCTCAGATCTTTTGAGCTGTATATTGCTGTATACCCGTTCTTGCCTTCGTGTGGTTTTTATCCAGATATCAGCGTACCCGTCAAGCATCGTGACCACTCCGGATTTTTTTGCAACAACACGGTAGAGCTCAGCCAGCTCGTCGTTCATTTCAACGTTTTCCGACGGCCAATCCTCAACAGTTACAGCCTTGAACTCAGCACATCCGGCCAGAAAAAGACTCAACAAAGAAAACAGCAGCAGATTGAATGAAAACCTCATTTGCTTCATTGCCCTATTACCTAAGGTTCATAAACGTCCCGGTCATGATTTTCTGTTCATCAAGCATATCTTTTTGATGACACACAGGAGTATAGAGAATATCGTAAATATTCAGGAGTTCTTTTTTTATTGTATATGATATTAGCAATGTATACCTGTTTTACCTATGCACTCCCTCTTCCTTAAGCCAAAAGAACACCGCAGACTGTTCAGGGGACACCTCTGGTCTTTCAGTAACGAATTCGAATCTCTTCCCGGAGACATCACGGCAGGTGAGACCGTCAAGCTTTTTACCCACGACAAACAGTTTATCGGCACGGGTTTTTACAACCCCAATTCACTTATATCCTTTCGTCTGTTGTCGAGAACCGGCGAAGTCCCTGACAGTGATTTTTTCAGAAAAAAAATTCTTGACTCGCTTGATTTGCGAAAAAAACTCTACCCGGAAGAAGAAACCAATGCATTCAGGCTGGCTCATGGCGAATCCGACGGGTTGCCGGGACTTGTTATCGATCGATTCAACACCTCATATGTCCTTCAGGCTTTTTCGGCAGGGATGGACCGCCATCTGCCGCTTCTCTGTGACATTCTCGAAGAACTTTTTCATCCTTCTTCCATCGTTTTAAGAAATGAATCGGTTTTAAGGGAACTTGAAGGTCTTCCCCTGTACAAAAAAATAGTGTCCGGTTCGGAAAAAGATGCCTGGCAACTCATCCATGACACAGGACTTGACTATGCAATTGACCTGTTCAAAGGACACAAAACCGGATTTTTTCTCGATCAAAGGGACAACCGCCGTTTGATCCGCAGGCTTGCAAAGAACACAAAAACACTTGATGTATTTACGAGCGACGGGGGGTTTGGGCTCAACGCCCTTTTTGGTGGAGCGATATCCGCCACGCTGATAGATGCCTCTCGTGAAGCGCTTGAACGTGCAGAAGAAAACGCTCGATTGAACAACCTCGATCATTACGAGCTTGTAGCCGGCGACGCATTCGAAGTGATGCAACAGCTTCTGGCCGACGGGCAGCAATATGATCTTGTTATACTTGACCCGCCGAGCTTTACCAAAAGCCGCAAAAACCTGCCTTCCGCGTTGCACGCTTATAAGAAGCTCAATAAAATAGGGTTACAGCTGGTGCGGAGCGGGGGATTTCTTGCCACGGCATCGTGCTCGCATCACGTTTCTGAAAGTGATTTTCTGAAAACCATAAACCAGGCCTCGCTTTCTGTCAATAAACAACTCCGCCTGGTATTCAGGAACTCACAGCCGGCAGATCATCCGGTATTGCTTTCAATGCCGGAAACGCATTACCTGAAATTTGCCTGCTTCTATGTCAGCGATATGTAACCCCGGGAGGAAGAGCCGGAAACCGATCTTGATATTTCGTAGTTGCATCCCGCTCGAACCATGCAAGCAGAAGACCGTGCGCGCTGTCAGGAGCTGTCCAGAGACACTCCAAGATTCTGACCATCACGGCATGAGCATAAAACTGCTTCTATGACTGAAGAGAGGAGTGTACGATGCTGTAAACATCCTCCCAGGATCCGGCACGCGGTTCGGCAATATTCTTATTCGTACTATTAGCAAAGCATATTGTGTACAACCCTTTCCGGCGCAGCTCCTGAACATTGAAGGGATTGTCCTCGACATAGATATCGGCGCCGACCTCCGACTTCTCTTTCATGAAACAGAGATCCCAGTAGGGTATTCCGTGACCGTCAAGCCATCCGATTGTCTGCTGAACCGCGGAAGCGTGAGAATAGTGAATGAAAAGCCGGTGAGTGATGATCCTGATGTGAAAACCTTCGTCAGAAAGTTTTCTCAGATACTTTCTGGCGCCGGGAATCATCGGCATGGTCTTGAAAAGCTCCCTCTGGTGCAGCGCGTAGCGGTGAAGACTCTCATACTGTTTTGTGTCTGTGATGCCCCACTCTTTCAGTCCGTAGGAAACATCTTCCGGCAGTTCTTCAACAGAGCTCTCAAACCACTCGGCAGCAATTTCCCGCATTCGCCCGTAAAAATCAGCGCATACACCGTCAAGATCAACCCCGATAACCGGCTTGTCTTCCGGATTTCCCATATGTAAAATTCTGATTGAAAAAGACTGTCAGCAATCCAGCCATAATCCGCGAAAAAACTCAATAGAGCGCCCGATCAAACACCTTCCTGTGCTTTACCGTGATTTCGTTATCCTCTCCAAGATACTTGAAAATCGCGATACATGCTTTACGTGCACCGTCATCATCATAATAACGGTTTTCTTTGATCACCTCTATAAAATTGCCAAGTGCAGCATCGAACTCTTTCTTCCGTAGATGATCAACGGCCCGCGCATAACGTTCCTTTACAGAATTTTCAGGTAAATCATCGACGCTCTTCAGCAAAAGCAATCCCAGTATTCTTGCTGATTCGGCAAATTCGGCATACTCATACTCTCCTTCGATCCTGTCGAGAAGCGATGATGCCGCATCAGGTGCGGAGAAAAGCATATGTTTTGCAAGTCCTGCCGCTGCGCGGGCATTGTCAGGATCATGCTCCAGTATCTCTTCAAAAAGAGCGATGGCACCTGATTCATCTCCCTCCGCAAGCAGCGTTTCAGCCTTTTTAAGATGATCTGCGTATCTCCCCGGAAGCGTTTTTTTCAACCACTGTCTTATTTGTCCTTCCGGTAAAACACCGACAAACTCGTCAATGACGTTTCCGTCCAGAAAAAGCTTGACCGCTGGTATGCTCATGATGCCATATTCACGGGCAATATCGGGATATTCCTCCGTATTAAGCTTTACGAGCACACACTCGCCCTCATATTCTGCAGCAATTTTTTCGAGCACAGGCCCGAGCATCCTGCATGGCCCGCACCATTCGGCCCAGAAATCGACAAGAACCGGAATTGTCTTACTTTTCTCTACAATATCTCGACTGAAATCAAACGTGTCGTTCCGCATGTAATTTTCCTTGATTGGGATTATCCTGAACACTCGTGTTCAAACTTACCTGTCACCCGGAAGATCAGGCAAAAAGATAATGATACCGCCTAAGTTTTCTATCTTCCAGAAACAACGCTTCTGAATCTTTTTACATCATACTCTCAAAACCTTTGCCGGGCACATTGTCCCTTCTGACTGTAAAAACACGATCATCCGATAAGCTCAAAAAAACAAACAGTTCTCTTACAGTACCTGATTTGAAAGATAAAATCGTCTAAACTGTGAAAGCCTGAAAGTCGACAAAACATAAAAGCGCAAGTTTCACAAATATGCATCATTTAATGGTTTTCCTTGTCCTTCTGCTTTTCTATCCCTTATCCCGGGCGCATACCGAAGAAAAAACGATCCTTGAAACTACCGTTCAAAACCCTGCCGTCACGTTTAATCAAACCGGCCCAAACCTGTCGGAAGTACAGCAAAGCGGGTCTATCTGCATTACAGTCAACAACCTCAGAAATGGCGAAGGCTATCTGGGGATAGCCCTTTTCCGTTCAGAAGAAGGATTTCCTGAAAAGTCGGAACTTGCCTATGCCCTTACCGGTGTGGAATTAAACGGGCGTAACCCTGAAATCGTTCTTGATAATATTCCTTTTGGTACCTATGCGGTCTGTGTACTGCACGATGAGAACCGGAATATGGAAATGGACAAAAACTGGATCGGTATTCCAAAAGAGGGGTTCGGTACATCCAACAACCCGAAAATCAGATTCGGACCACCCGAATTCGATGAATCCGGTTTTGTCCTCGATAAGGAAACTATCTCGATGGAAATTACCATGAAGTATCTGTAACCTCTGGTGACAAACCGGAGTTTTCCACTCATTTCAGCTTTGTCACCAGGGATTTTTCGCACTTAACCAAACCGGGTCAATATGAAAACAATCTTAACCGTCTCAAGGGGAGCCTTATCCAGCCTGCTTTGCGGTCTGGCACTGATTTCCTGCAAACCCACCGTCAAAGTGGAGGCACCTGAAAAACCGATCACGATCAATATGAATATCAAGATCGATCATGAGATAAAAGTCAAGCTTGACAGGGATATCGAAAACATGCTTGATGAAAGAAAAGACATTTTTTAACCAAGGAGGTCGATATGAACATTTCATTTTCCGATTGCGTGCTTACTCGCCTGAAAGCATTGGCACTTATTTTTACGATTCTGCTTTTTTGCAGTCCGGCATTATTTGCAACCGATCTTCAGACAGCCCTCTCAAAAGGATTGGCCGGTGAAGTCGACAACGGCTTTCTTGAAATTCCTCCCGGAGCGACAGACGAAGCACAGACCCTGGTAAGCTCGGTCAATACAGAACGGCGTGCCGTATATTCTTCCCTTGCTCAAAAAAACGGTGTCACTCCTGAAATTGCGGGCCAGGCAACCTTTGAAAAGCGTTATCCACAGTTCCCCGCAGGAACCTGGGTTAAAATCCGGGGGAGGTGGACACAAAAATAGGTTCCTGAACGTGAAATGGATACTGAGGATTTTTCTTGCCGCACTCTTTCTTGTCATAATGGCGGCGGCAGCGGCCTGGTATGCTTTTCCACGGTATGCCCAGACATTGCTCGACCGTGCCTTCGAGACAGAAAACATACGCATAAAGGTATACGATTCAGGCTTGCCGAACGTCTCAGGTATATCGTTCGGCAGGCTGGAGGTTATATTCCATACTCCACCGGACTCCTGCACCGACCGTTCCGCCAGCTACACTTTTGTGGCGCACAATGGCTCTCTCTCCTGGAAAAGATCGCAAACAGACGACCCGGCAACGCATGCACAATTGATTCCGAACAAGCTGAAGCTCGAAGTGGGTCTCCAGGCAGATTCGCTCACCATAACCCAGCATACTGGTGAGCTTTTCTTCAGGGAAGACACACCTTCTCTCTACGCAAGCCTCACGATTAACCGGAAAAAAGGGTTCACCTTCGAACCCCTCCCCGAATCACTCCGATACAGTATCGAAAAAGGGACGCTCATCGTAAACAAACTCAGGCTTGACGGGATATCATACAAATTCAATATCGACAGTAAAGGCAACTGGCTACAAAAAACAGCCCCACTCAGGGTGGCATCATTACAGTCGGGCAACGAGACCGTTCCTCTTTCTGATTTTTCAGCACTCTTCGGCCTCGATAAAGACCCGAAAAACCCCTGCGGCCTGACCTTTAAAGAGTGCTCCGTAAACCTGTTCGACCTCAGGGCAGAAACACCACGAATAGACTACGATCCTATCCAGCAGCAAACCAGCTTTATTCTGGACCTTAAGAGCATGCCTCTCGAAAAACTGCCCGGCTTCAAGAACAGGAAAAAGGAACAGCCGTTTGCAACAGGACAGTTGAGTGGAAGTATACCGGTAGAGCTGAAAGACTCTATCCTCAGCATTCGCGATGCAACTATCCGTGCAAGCAGCAATACTCAACTGTTGTACTACTCCGCAGAAAAAGCCCCGTTTCTTTCGATCAAGGCAGGAAAAGATAACAGACCATCCGATCTTTTCAACAATATGAATGCAACATTCACCCTGAACGGCGGCAATGAGAGTGCTTCTGGTGTTGCTCTGGAAAGCTTTTCGGCGGGATTTTTCGGTGGCACACTGAAATCAGGCCCCGAGGTCTATAATCCGATACAAAAAAGCCGCTCATACCGCTTCAGTCTGGAAAACGTTCACCTTCCTGAAAAAATGCATCTCCACGGGGATTTCTCGGCCTCCCTTCTGGGAACTGTCAACGGAACGGTACCAATAACCTTTAAAGCCGGAACATTTTCCATAGACAGCGCCCGCCTTTCATCCAAAGGGAAAGGCTTCATAGTACACGCTCCTCCCCGCAAGAAAAAAAGCGCTCAGGAACAGATCTTCGGTGACCCCGTACCTGACGCGACCTACGCATATAACGAACCGGAGCTGATAATTTTCAGGGACACCAAAGGAAAAACAACCGTAGATTTTACACTGAAGCGACTTACCCGCCAAACATCAGGCGGTACGCTGGAGCTCTTGTCACCAAAAGGCACCATTGCCCTCTGGCATATCAGAAATAATCCCTCTCTTGTTTCATTATCGGGGTTTTCAGCCGGTTTCATGGAAGGATCGGTAGCAATAGAAAGCGTCGACTATGACATAGCGAAACGGAATGCTGAAACAGAACTCATTCTGAACGACATCCCCCTGCAAAAACTGCTTGACCTGCAGGGCATGAAAAAAATCTACGCTACGGGAAATATCAGGGGAACAATCCCCGTAATCATGAAAGAAGGGGTTGTTGCAATCCCTGCAGGCAACCTCGACGCAGCTCAAACAGGGAAAATTGTTTACACAACGACTGAGGAAGAAAGGCTGGAGGCTAACGAGAGCCTGAGGCTGACATATGAAGCCTTGAGCAACTTTCTCTATTCCGAGCTCTTATCCTCGATCTCCATGAGTCCTGACGGCCAGTCCCTCATCCGTCTGCAACTGAAAGGGGTCAACCCTTCCTTTCAGGAAGGCAGAGCAATTCATATCAACCTGAACATCCGGCAGAACCTTCTGGACCTGCTCCGGAGTCTGACTATCGCGACAAACCTTGAAGAAACCATCTCTGAAAAAGCCCTGGAAAAAACATTCATCAATGAGAACTGACAATCATTTTGCGTACATTATACATCTGGGATACCTCCAAACAAAAACGCGCCAACCTGCACCATGAAGTGGAAAGAACTGCTTTCCGATGAAATAGTCTACAGCTATACGGTAACCGATCACCTGATCAGCCTTGTCAGGGATGATGAACTTGACTGGAAGCCGGAACACGGAAGCAACTGGATGAGCATGGGACAGCTGCTCATGCATATGACTGATGCGTGTGGCAGCACTTTCGAGGGACTGATAAGCGGTGCCTGGGATATCCGCGAAGAATTCCCCGTCAATGAACTTGAACCCCGGCAGATTTTCCCTCCGTCATACAAGCTTCCATCGGTTAACCGCGTGGCTGATGCCCGAAAACTGCTTGCCAACGACAAAAAACTTGCCCTGAAAAGCCTTAAAAAGTGCAGCGAAGAAGATCTTTCCAGAAAGTATGCACCTGCACCCTGGACAAGAAATCCCATGATTCTCGGCCAGCGCCTCCTGCACATGATATTTCATCTGAACCAGCACAAAGGCCAGCTGTTTTATTACCTCAAACTAACCGGCAGACAGGTCAGCACCTGTGAACTGTACGGGATGAACTGCAATGTCTACCACGGCAGAGAGATGCAGGAGAACGCGCAAAACCCTTCTTCCATCTGACCGGCTTTTCTTCATCTGCAATCCCCCCCTGCATATAATTCATGGCTCATCTGACCACATAAATGTAATATTTCAGCCCCCTCCTACATTTTTGTACTTTCCCGCAAAGCAGACAACAAAACAGAATTACCGCAAGGATATATATTTTATAGGGTTACATCGGAGAAAATTCTGGCACGAGTTTTGAGCGTTTTAATAGAGAACATCTCTAACATTGTCGTGTTCACTCTTTTAACGTTTTCAACTCGTTTGCCATGACATTCACCGATACTCTTTACGGACGTCTTGATGGAATAACATCCGATCCCCTTTTTTCCGGAGGGAAAGCATACGGCTTCTCGGTCTCGAAGAAAAATATTCTCGTAACACCTTATGGCACACTCGTACCACAATTTGAAACCGAAGATATAGGAAGAAGGGCAAAGAAATCGGTCTGTTTGTTTAAAAGCGGAGCCATAAAGTCCCTGCCCCTTCAAGAACAAGCAGCCATTCAAACACCTGCCGGCAATATCATGGCCGAACTGATCACATTTTACGAAAGCGGTGCAATCAAACGAGTTTTTCCTCTCGATGGAAAGCTGAGCGGTTTCTGGTCATGGCAGAACGAAATGGCGCTTGCAGAAGAAACAACCCTTGAGACACCTGCCGGGCCGATAACCGCAAAAGTATTGACAACCCATTTCTATGAAAGCGGTGCATTGAAAAGTGTAACCCTATGGCCGGGCCAGCAGGCCACTATCAATACCCCCTACGGCGAAAAGGAGTTCAGAACCGGAGCGGCGTTTTATGAAAACGGGGCTTTGCGCTCATTCGAACCGTTGCACAAAACCGATATACCGACCCCTCTGGATATAGTGACTGCCTTCGACAATGAGCCCAATGGCATACACGGTGATATCAATTCGCTTCAGTTCGACCGTAGCGGCCTGGTTACGGCTCTCAGCACGATTGACAATGAAGTGGAGGTTTTTTTTCCGGGTGGAAGCACACAACTGTTCAAACCGGGAACAAAGAACAACGTCTGTGGAGACGAGCGTACGGTCAGCACTCCTATGAAAATACGTTTTGAAAAGGATACGGTCATCTTTAACGACAGCATGCCGTTCAGTCTCCACCGCCATTCATTCGAAGTACGAAAACACGCACTTAAAACAGATCTGCCGGCTTATTCCTGTACCGGCTGATAGAGAGTGAAGAACCCGCAAGCCAGCCGGTCGAGAATGCAGCCTGGAGATTGAAGCCTCCGATCTCACCCGTATAGTCAAGCAGCTCCCCGCAAAGGAAAAGGTTCTCGCATCTCCTTGACTCCTGTGTTCGCCGGTTCACTTCTTTGAGCATAACTCCGCCCGCCGACACCTCTCCGGCATCAAGAGGGATTGCTTTGACAACACCAAAAACATAGTTTTGCAGTGTATGTTCAAGCGAAAGGCGGGCTTTTTTTGTAAGATTGCCCCACTTTTCTTCCGGATCCACGCCTGCCTGCTGCATGATAAAAGGAATGAACGCGGAAGGAATCGAGTCCTGCATTCGTAAAAATTTCCGAACCGTCTGACCGCCTTGATTAGACACGAGTTCAAGAAAAAGCTTCTTGAGTGCTTCAGAAGAAATATCCGGAAGGAAATCAATCATTACCTCTACCTTGTCTGCCGCCTCGAATAACTCGGCGGCTTCACGGGAAAGCGATAAACAAGCCGGTCCTGAGATCCCTTTATGTGTTATCAGCAACTCTCCGATCCGGGAAACACGTTTCTTTTCTGCTCTGACCGTTAGTCCTACCCCCCGAAGCGAAACGCCTGCGAGCATTGAAAAAGGAGCAGGTTTGAGATAGATCGGAGCGAGTGCGGCTAACGGCTTCTTTATTGTGTGGCCAAAACCGGAGGCGATTTTCAGACCGTCCCCGGTTGTCCCGGTTTGCGGATATGATACTCCTCCTGTCGCTAATATCAGACGTTCGGCTCTGAATACAGTTTTTTCGGTCAAAACCCGGAAAACACCACTCTTTTTTTCTGCACTCACTGCCCGTTCACCTGTAAAAACCTCTACAGCCGATTTCTTCAACTCCTTTTCAAATGCCCTTATCACATCGCCGGCAATACCTGTTGCAGGAAAGACTTTGCCATCAACGCGAGCCACAGTGCGAACATCATGCCTTCCCAGCAAATCCCTTACATCCTGGTTGCTGAACGAATAAAAAGAATACCGAAGAAACCGCTGCTCCGTTTCGCGATGAAAGCCTTTGACGATCAACTCTTCCACTGTTCCCCGGTGAGTGACATTGCACTTGCCCCCGCCGGATATGCGAATCTTTGCCCCAGGGCGAGGGTTCCGTTCGAGAACGATTATCGAAAAACCCTTATCGTCAATTCCATTTTCACGGGCTTTTTTTCTTGCCGCTATCGCTGCGCATATCCCTGCAGCGCCTCCGCCGATTATAAGCACGTCAGAAAACATACGACAACCTTTTTTACCTGTCCCGACCCCTTACCTTAACGTGCATTCCATCATCAAGATCATTGGTCGGATGTATTACTACCTCATCGCCTTCTTCGAGCCCGTCGATTACCTGAGCATAATAAGCGCCGCGCTTTCCTATCTTCAAAGGCTGCTTTACCGCCTTGCCGCCTTTGATGACAAAAACATTCCAGCCCTTTTCACCCCTGAAAATGCTACTTACGGGAACCTGCAGAACATCATCGCCCCGCCACAGGACAATTTTTGCCTGTACACGGTAATTATCACCAAGCTTCGATTCCGGCTCGTCCAGCTTCACAATGATATTGACCCGTTTCTCCTCGATACCCAATGCCGAGATTTTTGTAAACGCTGCCGGCTCAACCGTTTTGACTGATCCCGGAAGCATGGAACCTCCTCCCCACTCCTCGACCTGTACACTCATCCGGGGCTCGACCTTGACGGCATCCGATGAAAGAACGTCGATGACAACTTCAATATCTTCAGGGTTACCCATCTCGACCAGCGGAGTTCCGGCAGAAACCACACGTTCACTTTTTTCAAACACCCTCAGAACCTTGCCGCCCTCAGGCGCCGGCACGGCAACGGTTCCGCCTTCTCCTGTCGGGGCGATCAAGGAACGAACCGCTTTGAGATCATAGCGTGCGGATTCGACATTCTGTACCGCAGCCTGGTGCTGTTTCTGAAGAACCTCCCAGGCTGTCTTTACATCCTCAAAGGTTTCGGCGGCAACAGCACCTTTCTGGTACAGATTCCTGTACCGGTTGTATTTTCTTGCAGCCTGATCCCTGTCAACCTTAACCTGCCGTTCAACGGCACGGGCTGCTTCGAGCGCGGCTTCCGCCGAACGAGACCTTGCTTCTGCCTCCTCATATTCGCGACTGTCGAGGGGCGGCGGGGTTATTCGGGCGACAACACTGTCCTTTTCTAAAAAATCACCCTCATCGAACCCGATGCGCTCAATTCTTCCGGTTACTGGCGAGGCAACGGTAAAACTGTTCCGCACCCTCGTCATTCCCTCTTCGTCGAGGGTTATGACCAGCTCTCCCCTGCCTATGGCTTCAGCGTCAACCTGCAATGGAGAAGGCTTCATCACAAATACCAGAATACCTGCAACAACCAGTCCGGAGATAACTGCAATACGCTGCGTCTTCGACAAATTAATTTTCATGGTCAATCGTGTTTCATTACATATTTCCAATAACCATTCCGGCTCCTGAATCCTTTTTCATCACCATAACCCGTTCTATATACTGCTTACTGCCGACTCTTCAACCTCACTCCCTGGTTTTCAAAACCGCTATCAAATCGAGCCGATTCAACCGAAAGTGCACCATAAAACCTGAAAAAACAGCCACAACCACGATAACAACCAGCGCGAAAACAAAGTTGAAACTGCTGAAAACAACCGGCATGCGATACAGTTCGGAACTCAGCCCCAAAGCAAGTAAAACCGAAAGCCCGATACCGATAAGAAACCCGACCGGAATAGCAATCACCGTAAGAATAGCCTGCTCGCCAAGGAGTATAATCGCGATCTCCTGTCTGGTCAATCCCAACACGCGCAGGCTTGACAACTCCCTTGCCCTTTCAGACAGTGAAATCCTCGCCCCGTTATACACCACGGCAAACGCCAGAATACTCGCAAATGTTGTCAGAATAACCGTCGATGTCATCGTACTCTGAGCAATC
>JANQFD010000093.1 GCA_028278005.1 Chlorobium sp.
GCCTATTTTCTTTTCATCCGCCATAGTTTAACTCCTCACCAGACTTTGAATGCTTTTCAATGCCGTCCCGGTAGCATCCTGTATGGATGTTGTCACATCAGAAGGCCTTTTCGCAACACCGGTCGAATAGATACCGGCTGACGTACCCGAGACGATAAACCCGTTTTCCTCGAACTGCAGAACACTGTTTTGTTTAACAGACGACACCATACCGGTTGCAAGAACCGCCATATCTGCCTTTTCGTAAATCTTGCCGCCTCCTTCAACATCTTCAGCGGTCAGAACCACGCCTCCTGTTGCCGGATCCTCTTCTATCTTGGCAACCTTTCCTTTCATAAGCTTGATCTTCTCGTCTGCATCAACTTTATTGAGAAAATCCTCATATTTGCCCGGGGCCCTCAGATCGATGTAGGCAACAACGACCTCCGAATCCGGATACTGATCCCTGACGTAGGTGGCCTGCTTGAGTGAAGCCATGCAGCAGATCGCTGAACAGTAATTGAGATGATTTTCGTCCCTCGATCCTGCGCACTGAACGAAAACAACCTTCTTGACCTCTTTCTTGTCCGATGGGCGGAGAATCTTCCCTTTGGTCGGCCCGTTGGGTGATGCGAGCCTCTCCATCATCATGTTGGTAACAACGTTTTTAACCGTACCGTATCCCAGATTGTCCATCTTTTCTGCCTCATAAGGATTCCAGCCGGTAGCGTAAACAATGCTTCCAACGGTAACTTCGACAGTTTCGGGCTTCATTCCCAGATCGATAGCATCGTACTTGCAAGCCTTCACACAGGCGTCGCACGATGAATCCGTGCATACGTCCTTGTCAAGGACATAGCGCATTGGATAGGCCATGTCATGCGGCAGATGAATTGCCTTGACCTTGTCCATGCCAAAGTTGAACTCGTTCGATGTCTCGACCGTACAAGCCTCGGCACAGGCGTTGCAGGCGGTACATTTTTCGTTGACATATCGGGGACTGACTTTGAGAGTAACCTTGTAATTTCCTTCGTCACCGCTGATCGACTCTACCTTGGTCATCGTGTACACGGTAATTTTAGGATTGGTTTTGATGCGGCGCAGATTCATCTCGAGGCCGCAATAGGGCGGGCATAGTTTCGGAAAGTACTTGTTTAACTGGGCGACCCTGCCGCCAAGGTAAGGATTCTTCTCCACCAGGATCGTATTGTATCCGACTTCTGCAGCCTCGACTGCAGTAGTGATCCCGCTAATGCCGCCACCGACAATTAAGATAGATTTAGATGACATGATTCTCCCTGCAATGAAATCGCTCTTGATTCCTTAAGAAAAGTAAACTGTAAACACGCCTTTTCTTTCAATAAACATGCGTAAAGAACAACTTTTTTAAAACACCTCGAAAAACCGTCACCTGTATTTCGGCAACTGTGCCGGACGCTGAAAGGCAGACCGGTAATGTCCCGACATACCGTACAAGCGGATTTTTCGAGGTGCCTTAAAACAATCCCCGAGGCAGAACCTCGGGGATAGAACTAAGGCTGAATCTGAGATCAGTCCGGAACAACCTGGACGTAATCCCTCTTCGACAGGCTCCACGTATGAGAGTCGCGATCGTACTTCGAGATGGTAAAGCATCTCCAGTTCTCGTCATCAACGTAGAAGTGGTCAGCCCTGAAGTAGTAACCCGGATAGCGGGAATCCTCCCTGAACAGGATGTGCTGTGCATGGGCTTCACCAGCCATGAGGCGATGGTAGTTTTCCCAGCAGCGCATCAACTCATGCAGGTCTTCAGCAGCCATTTTTCCTGCGTCTTCCTTGAGTAGCGTAAGATGCTCGAGTCCTTTTTCAAGCATGGTCTTACTGGTTGTGTACCATGTGGAGACACCGGCCACGTATTCATCCATGATTTTCTGGAGTCTGGCCTGGAACATTTTCGGCTTGATGTAGTGAGGATTCACACTTGTATCGGTGCTGTAATCCTTATACTTGCCATAAACCTCCATCGGCAGGTAGATCTCGGCGATAACTTCGTCGACATCACGACCGAGTTCCGGTTTGTAATCTGCATGATCGAGGCAGTAGGAAACCATCGCTTTACCTGCGAGACGACCTTCAGCATGCGAACCGGAGGAGAATTTGTGACCGGAGGCACCGACACCGTCACCGGCTGTAAAGAGACCGTCTACGGTTGTCATACGGTTGTAACCCCAGTGCCACTCATCCGGAATACCTGCAATATCGCCCGGGCCGCTGACCCAGATTCCGGCGCAGCCTGCATGTGAACCGAGAAGATAAGGCTCGGTCGGCATCAGCTCGGAAGGAAGTTTGTCAGGCTCGATATTGTTACCTGCCCAGACAACCGCCTGACCGATACACATATCGAGGAAGTCTTCCCATGCTTCAGCTTCGAGATGTTTCAGCTGTTTCGGCGTCATGGTTTCACCAAGAGCCTGCATCGCCTCGTGCGTACGCATGAGAATAGGCCCTTTACCGGCTTTCATGTCGATCATCATCATATGGTTCCTCATAGCCGTCGTCAGCTGGTGAGGATCTTCGGCGTATTTACCGAAATCGTCGTTTGCAACTTTAAGGTTCGTCGAGCAATAATCCTCGCCGAGCGAGTTGGTCGCTTTACATTTGAAGAACAGGAACCATGCACCTACAGGACCGTAACCGTCCTTGAATCGAGCAGGCACGAAACGGTTTTCCATGAGAACCAGTTCGGCTCCGGCTTGTGCAGCAAGCGCGTAGGTCGTACCGGCGTTCCAGACAGGATACCATGCGCGGCCCTGGCCTTCAGCCGTCGAACGTGGTCTGTAGACGTTCACAGCGCCACCGCATGCAAGCAGCATGGTTTTGGCTGTAAAGACATATACTTTGTTTTCCCTGACGCTGAAACCGATAGCACCGGCAACCCTGTTAGGATCGTTCTTGTCATGGATCAGCTCGCTGATGAAGACCCTTTCAAAGTGGTTCTGTTCGACACCGGTTTCCTTGCGGTTGTACTCGAGCGCTTTCTTTGCAGCTTCAGCAACGATCACCTTGTAGGATTCACCGTTGATCATGATCTGCCATCTTCCTGACCTGACCGGCTTTCCGCCTTCAGTCAGTTTGGGTGCCGGCTTCGAACCGTCCTGGGTCGAACCGTCTTCGGCACGCTTCCAGACCGGGAGACCCCACTCTTCAAAGAGATGGACCGAGTTATCGACGTGTCTTCCGAGATCGTACACGAGATCTTCACGGATAACGCCCATAAGATCTTTCCTGACATACTTCACATAGTCAGCCGGGTCGTTTTCACCGCAGTATGTGTTGATCGCCGAAAGACCCTGTGCAACAGCACCGCTTCTGTCGGTAGCTGCCTTGTCGACCATGGTGAACCGGATTCCTTTAGGAGTACCCCATTTGGCGCCTTCGTACACAGCACCGCAGCAGGCCATACCGCCGCCGATAAGCAGAATATCCGTGTCTACAGTAACAACTTCCGGCTTCTCGCAGTATTTAAATTCGTTTTTTTCGACTTCCATTGATTGTCCTCCTTAACCAAATGTTATTGTGTTGTTAAAGTGTCGGATATTCCGGCATGTTGAAGAATCCCGGCTTCTTGAGGTTATCATAATCAGGCTCGGGTTTACCGCTGTAGAGATCGATCGATCCTTCAGCTGTCGTCCTGATCGGGAATTTGTAGCGTTTGAGGGTACCGTTGCGGAACTTGATGGTCCACATGATAGCATCAGTACCTCTCAGCGGTATAACATTACCGCCCAGCGGAACGAAGTCGGCATATCCTCTCACCTCGATAGCCTGCTGCGGACAGATCTTTACACAGTTGTAGCATTCCCAGCACTGGTCAGGTTCCTGGTTCCATGCAAGCATTCTGTCGACATCGAGCTTCATCAGGTTGTTGGGACAGATATACATACACGCTGTCCTTTCCTGGCCCTTGCAGCCGTCACATTTTTCTTTGATTACAAAACTCGGCATAATTGATCCTCCTTTACCGAATGAATGCAGGCTTTGCCTGCGATTTACGAAGCCATTGGTAGTATTGCTTTTTGTAGAAATAATATCAGTGTTGCAGCCAAAAACCTTGCAAGCCGCCTGTTGAGATCACCAATCACTCACTTGCCCTCTGCATTGGAGTGCATCTTCACCTCGACTTTTTCTGTCAGTCCCGAATAATACTCCTTGAGAATTTCCAGAACCTCGGGGCGGCTGAACTCCTCAGGAACTTCCTCTCCTTCAGAAAGCATCTTTCTCAGCTTTGTGCCGCTCAGAAGCAACCGGTCTTCCTTGCCGTGCGGACAGGTCTTCATCGATGCCATACCTCCGCATTTATAGCAGTAGAATGTCCAGTCTATCTTGAGGGGTTTGGTTTCAAGGGCATCTTTAGGAATTTCGTCGAAAATATGGTGTGCATCGAAGGGGCCGTAGTAGTCGCCGACGCCGGCGTGATCCCTGCCTACGATCAGATGGCTGCATCCGAAGTTCTGTCGGAAAAGAGCGTGCAGAAGCGCTTCTCGTGGGCCGGCGTATCGCATATCAAGCGGATACCCTGCCTGGACACAGGTTCCCTTGACAAAATAGTTATCCATGAGAACATCGATGCAATCTCTCCTGACGTCCGCCGGAATATCACCGGGTTTGAGCTTGCCCAGAAGCTGATGAATCATCGCTCCGTCACAGATCTCGATTGCAATTTTCACCAGATATTCGTGCGAACGGTGCATCGGATTGCGAGTCTGAAAAGCTGCAACGGTGTTCCATCCGTTATCCTCGAAAATTTTTCTTGTCTGGGCAGGGGTCATGTAAACGCCCTCGAACTCTTTCGGGAACATCCCTTCACTGAACACTTTCACCGGGCCCGCAAGATTAACCTCACCCTGCGCCATCACTTTCGCGACACCGGGATGCTCGACATCTTCGGTTTTAAAAACCTCCCTGCATTCGTGAGCCTTGTCGATAACATATTTTTCCTCGACGGTCATGCTGCCCATCAGTTCGCCCGATTCATCGTCGAGAAGAGCAACCTCTTCTCCGATAGATATGCTGTCTGCCTTTGCCTTGCTTGCAGAAAGTGTAATCGGTATAGGCCAGAAGGTACCGTCAGCCATAGTGCAGCTGCCGACGCTCCCTTTCCAGTCTTCCTGACCCATAAATCCTGTCAGAGGTGTAAAGCCACCAATGCCCAGCATGATCAGATCGCCGGTTTCACGGGATGACATGCGAACTTCTTTGAGAGACTTTGCTTTTTCTGTCTCTTCCTGCAGCTTCCCGCCGGAGAGTAAAAGGGGCTTCAGGACCCTTTCCGGGCCATGCGGATTGACTAACGACATATGATACTGTTTTTTGTATTGCCGAGGCTTATTGAGGCTATAACTTCAATAGATTAGAATAGACGCAATCAAAAAATGCCAAACAGATTGAACATGTTATTCAATCCTTTGTTAAATACCAAACCTCACAGGAAAAATTATCCTGTCTCCAGGATTTTCTTTTCGCAAAAAACACCCGCGAAACGCGCAGAATCCAACACTTCCAGATCGCAAAACAGTCCGGTGACGATCAGGCACTGTTTTTCAGAGCCTTGTCTCTTTTATCACGTTTTGTTACGGATCACTTTTACAGGAAAAGCTGGATATCAGCGTCGGCTGCGTACTCCAGAAACATTGCCGCACCTGCGAAATCGACACCATCTATAAAATCTTCTTTCTCGAAACCAAACACATCCATCGTCATCTGACAGGCGATAAACTTCACCCCGCAGTCGATGCACAGTTCACGCAGCTCCTCGATGGTCGCTACCCCCTTGTTCTTGAAGGTTTCCTTCATCAGGCCGGTCGCCAGCGTGTCGAAACCCGGCACATTACCCATCACAAAATTCGGGATAGGCCAGTTGATCTTCTGGAAATCCTTGCCGCCGAAGGGCATTTTCATCGGCATCGCCGGATTGCTGTGAGGAGAAACCTTCGCATCGATTTTTTTATTCAGCAGCGGAAGACCGTAAAACGTGAAGAATATCATCACTTCCATATCCATCGCGGCGGCTGCCGAACCGAGGATAAAGGGCGGATATGCCCAGTCAAGCGTACCTCGCGATGCAATAAGCGCCACTTTTTTCTGTGAGTCTGACATGTTGATATGCACATTTAGGTTTAATGAATGAAATTAAGGACTTTGCGGACCTCGACGTTTGACCACCATTACCGGGCACCCTGCATATCCGATAACCTTTTCAGTGACACTTCCCATAATTAGTTTTTTAAGCCCTGTTCTTCCATGACTTCCCATGAAAATCACATCGCCATCCTTCTTTTCCGCTACCTCCAAAACAGCTTCGTAAGCTTTTCCCTCCTTTACAATAACCTCTATAGAAATCCCTTCTTTTTCTGTCATTCGCCGGGTTTCATCAAGAGACAATTCAGCTTTGCCCATCATTTGGTTTACCGCCTCCGGTACTTGCGCATAAAACTCATCTGCAAGATCAACCCCCGAAACTGCGGTAATATCGCCATTGTAAGATTTGGCAAAAGAGATCGCCCTCTGAACTGCCGCAAGGCTGCATTCCGAATCATCAACAGCAAGAACGATATGCTTCCACTCAATATGCGCCTCTCTGGGCACGACAAGAACATCCTTGTCAGTATGTCCGATAACCCTGGAAGTAGCACTTCCGATTAGCATTCTCGCAGCACGATGCATACCTCTTCGTCCCATAACGATAAGATCATAAGCACCTGCTTCAGCTTTTTCAACTATCCGCTCATACGCTTTGCCCTGCTCAATGAATATCTCTGCTGAAAATGCTTCAGCAGAGAGTATGTCACTCACTTCGGCTTTCAGTTTTTCAATTGGACCTCTGAGAACAGCCTCTATGTCCTTTACCCCGATAAATTCAATATTGCCTTCATATGAGGGCACAACCGATAATACTCCCAGTAACGCCCCTTCAGCTTTTGCCAGCCTTATGGCCTGCCTGAGCGCATTTCTTCCGGATTCCGAACCATCATACGCCGCAAGTATTTTTGTATATCTCCCCACGATATCATGCCTCCTCGGTAGCAAGAGTTTTTTCTTCCCTCCGGGCCTTCGCCATACCTATTACCATTGATGTGGTTATGATCACTCCCGCTGTACCCAAAGCGGCAACAAGTGCCCAGAAGCTGACAAAATTCAGTACGGAGTCCATTGAAGCCTCAAGAGGCTCTATAAATCCAAGGTCGACCAGATATCCAGGGATCTTCGCCCCCCGGCTAACCGCAACAATCAGCATAACAGCAGCCATTACGAGCTTGATGGCATAATCCTTGACATATGTTGTGCCAAGAGCACCCAATTGAACTCCTATAAGCGACGTTGAGAGAATAAGCAGCGTTAGCCGTATATCAATAAGCCCGCTCAATCCCCACTGGATAGAACCCCATGTACCCATCACGAATGCAATGAGCAGTTCCGTTGCACTTGCCACCATTGCCGATGCTCCTACAACATAAATCATACCGGGAACCCCGATAAAACCACCGACGGCAATCGTTGCTGCCAGCATGCCCGTGGCAAATCCAAGAGGCAGCGTCACCCAGGCGGAGATCCTTACGCCGGCAGTCTTGAAATGCATCATCGGCGGAATGTTAAGCTGCTGCAGTTTCAGTGCAAGTGCAGAGGTGTTGTCATCAGCATCGTGTTTTGCCAGTCTGATGGCATCACGAAGCACATATCCACCGACAATGACGAGCACGACCACGAACACAAGACTCACATAAAGATTGGAACCGGCATTACCCCATGCGTTCAGTATTGCTTTCTGGACCATCACCCCTACCTGTACCCCGAAAATAGCTGAAGCAGCCATCACAAGCCCCAGCTTTATATCAACTTGGCCGTATTTGTACCTTTTGTATGTTCCAACAAGCGCCTTGGGAAATTTATGGCACATGTTGCTTGCAACTGCTATGGCCCCGGGCACGCCCAAAGACATCATTGAAGGTGTGAGCACAAACGCCCCCCCTGAACCGATGAAGCCGCTAAGCATACCACCGACCAGCCCGACAACCATAAGTGTAATAAATTTGGACATCGACAGATCAAGAAACATCACTTCCACTTCACTTGCATAGATCCCGTCCTCTTTTTCCTGCAGTGTAACCATAACTTTTTGCTGTAAAGAGATCTTCCCGGCATCGACATCTTCCCCCAGCATCAGCGCTTGCGGCACATCGGAGTCTGATGCCTGAAAAACAGCTGTTCCTGCAACGCTGTCCACCTCGAGAAAAACACCTTTCGTGAAGTTTTTTGAAGGACCACTCCCCCCGGCAAAAACTGCTGTTGAAAGGGATAACAGCATAAACAAAGTCAGTACAAGAGCAGAAAAAATCCTCATTACGTGAACTCCTCTTTTGATCATTTCGAATGCAGAAATATCTTGATATTATTTCTTTTTTGTCACCTTTGCTTCAAGTCCGAGGACACTCAGGAGATTACTGCCAAATGCACCATGAATAAGTGAAAACCAGAAAGCGGTAACTATCGGGTAAACAACATAGTATCCCCCTCTGGTAAAGTTGTCGGTGACCCATTCTTCATGAGTGAACAGTACTATGTACGATGCAAGTGAAACTGCACCGAACAGTATTGTCTGCAGATAGGGCTTCTTTTTTGTAGCGCTTGTACTTGCCATCATGTAATTGGTTTAATCATGCGTGCCTTCACTGTCAAAGCAGACAGTAAAACTTTATTCTGGCACACTCTCGCCAGCCGGATAAAAAAGCACGGAAATATAGTTTTTTTTCAGAAAGACGGGAAACGTTTTCAACCATCAAGCCAAACAGATCACAAACTCCTCGCTGCTCAGGGTTTAAAAAGCTTTTTATACATGGCACGGGTTTTTGTGTCAGCGGTTGTCACTGTAATATTTTCGGGAATTGTCTTGTAATTACGCCTGAATTTTTCAGCACATGCCGGTGAAGAAAAATAGATCTCATCAATAAAATCAAGATCTACTCTCTCATCCGCCCCGATAGCTCCTTCAAAGAAAACCTGGAGAAATGTCACGCTGTTGCTCAGTGCCGTCAGCTCGTTGACGAGCATCTCATTGCAGAAGCCTGAACCTGGAATAACTATGTTCTCACCGGTAATCCCCAGTGCCGCCATTTCCCTGACGATATCTTCAGGCGTAACTGCATCAAGACAGAGATCCGGAAGAACTCCATGTTTCAGGATCTCCGCAGAGGCCGCTATACCGGCGGTACAGAACGTGGCATCGACAAGATCGTGGATATCGATACCGTTTTCCTGCAGATAGCTAAAAAAAGAACGTACAGCTGATGTATCGCAGAAAAGAAGCATCATCTCCGCAAACGTGTCCTCAATCTTCGTACAGATATTTTCTCCGTCGTCCTCTCGCAGCTCATTGCAGGGATAACGGACAATAACGTACTGCTCTTTTTCGTACCTGTCTCCTCTATCCCCGGCTATCAACACCCTTTTCTTTTTTCCGAACCAGTAATCCTCGATGAATTCGGTAATGTTTTCGCCCAGAACAAGCAAAGCAGGTGATACGACCTTTTTGTCCCTGTTTTTCAACTCTCCAAGTGTCCCTGTGAATACTTTCTGATTATACCGTGTTGCATTCTGAACAATTGCCACTTTGGTTGTTTCTTCCTTTCCTTTTTTTATCAGGGCCCTTGACACCTCGCTTGCCGATGATGCCACCATGTAGTAGACGATCGTATCTGCATCCGGAACATGTATCTTTTCCAAGGGGTGGCCCGTACAGAATGCCACTGAAGAAGATACATGCCGTATGGTAAGAGGTATCTCGGTATAGGCACTTGCTCCTTGAGCCGCGGTAATCCCGGGTATTATTTCATACTCGATACCATGCTTCCTCAGAAAGGCTATTTCCTCCCCACCTCTGCCGAACACATAGGGGTCGCCTCCTTTTAAACGGGCGACTTTCCTGCCTTGTTTTGCATGACGCACAATTTCTTCGTTGATCGCGTCCTGTTCGAAATGATGTTTATCCTTTCTTTTACCGGTATAGATTTTCAATGCATCAAACTGCCCGACCAGCTCGGCGCTTACAAGATTGTCATAGAGTATCACGTCCACCTCATGCAACACCCTTTCCGCCTTGACCGTCAGCAGCTCAGGATCACCGGGACCCGCTCCGATAATATAGACGTATCCTTTTTTCTCGCTCATAGTTATTGATTCGTGAATGGTGAATAGTGAAGAAAGGAGTAGCTCGCTTTTGCTCACAGGAGTACGGAGGGTGTCAGGCGCTAAATTTCCGGCTTCTCAAAGGACGAAAGATTTTTCGTTTTCCTGTCATTTGCTTCACTTAACACGTAGCACATTTCAAAAACCGGTCTCCCCAACCTCCTTACTCCTTCTTCTTCAGCATCTGCCGCAACCTGTTTCTCAAAGCCACTGTCTTTTTGACATTTTGTCCATTTGACGAAACGGCAATAGTCATTTCTCCTTCTTTAATGATCGCCGGAGAAATGAAATCTGAAAGTTCCCGGTTATCGACAACATTGACCATGAGACCACGCGCTGCGGCATCACGCTTTATTCTTCGATTAACTTCGATATTGTCGGTCGCAGCATAGACAAGGAAAAAACCGTCAAGATCCTTTTCTTCGTATTCCTTGTAAACCAGTTCGAATCCCTTTTTTTTAAGATCGTCGTGGATCTCCGGGGCGATCACGGTAATATTGCCGGTGTAGAGTTCAACTGTCTGAATCTTATGCATAGCGATGTTGCCGCCGCCGACAAAAAGAATTTTTTTATCGTCTATCCTGACATTCAAAGGCAAAAAAACTTTCATAGGTATTTTTTTTAGACAACAGAAAAAAGCCCGGTCAACAGTACGGGCTTTTTCTGTAACAGCAGGCAGAGCTACTGCATGCTTTCTATAATGTATTGTACTTCATTATACCAGTAACACAATCCACGCCTCTTTTGAGGCACTCAAACAGATCAGGCTTTCAACTGATCCTGCATTTTCACCGCAACCGCAATTTTCAGCAGCACCGTCAGTATCAGTATGCCGATAGACCAGACCCCTATGGTGATGAGTATCTCGTTGATATTCGGCATGTAACCGACAATCTTTTCAAGCGGAGTAGGAACAAAACCGCCGATAATGAGACCGACGCCCTTGTCTATCCATATGGAACTGACAATACCGATACATGCGGCAATCAGCCATGGCATTGACGTTCTCAGCTTCGGAATCAGCAGCACGAGCACAGACCCGAGGCCGACAATCATCGAAAGCCACATCCAGGGAACTAGCTGACCTTCACCATGAAGCCCGAAAAACAGGTACTGCAGACCATGCATATGACCAGGAATGTTGCTGTAAAAAGCCGTGAAAAACTCCATCCCCAGGAGGAAGAAATTCAGTATCGCCGCATAGGTCATGATAACCGAGAGCTTGTTGATCGCCTCTTTGCCGGCATCGAAACCGGCTGTTTTCTTGAGGATGTATGACACAAGAATCAGAATTGCCGGGCCCGCAGCAAAAGCCGAAGCAAGAAAACGGGGAGCGAGAACAGCCGTCAGCCACAAGTGTCTGCCTGGAAGGCCGGCATAGAGAAACGCGGTAACAGTATGAATACTGAACGCCCAGGGAATAGAAAGAAAGATCACGGGTTTGACCCATTTCGGTGGCGGCACGCCTTTTCTCTCCGCGCCAAGAACCGTCCATCCGCTGACAATATTCAACAGAAGATATCCGTTGAGAACAGTGGCATCCCAGAACAGCATTGAATTCGGTGTCGGATAAAGCATAACGTTGAGAATCCTGTCTGGACGGCCTACATCGACAACAATAAACAGGATACACATGATCGTTGCCGCAATCGCAAGAAACTCGCCGATGATCACAATCTTGCCGAATGCCTTGTAATCGTGCAGATAGTAGGGCAGTACCACCATCACGGCAGATGCCGCAACACCAACAAGAAACGTGAATTGTGCGATGTATACGCCCCAGCTGACATCCCTGCCCATTCCCGTGAGGGTAAGACCTGTGGTCAGCTGATTCAGGTAGGAATAGACACCTGCCGAAATAATGACAAGGAGGAGCACGATCCAGCCCCAGTAACGCCGATCTCCTGTAAGTGCTTTCTCGATCATAAGGAATGCATTATATAATGTAGAACACGGATGGTCTGGTTCCCAGCTCAGACTTCCGTTGCAACGTATGGTTGTTTTTAAGCAGGTCTCTTACTTCTGAATGGGGATCGTTCAGATCCCCGAATGTCAATGCGCCTTCTGGGCACTCTGCGACACAAGCCGGCTTCAGTCCCTGCGAAAGACGCTCTGAACAGAAATTACATTTTTCAACAACACCTCTCTCCCTGGTAGGATAGGCCTGGTTGATTTTATCGATTGCCGGTCTTGGATCTCTCCAGTTGAAGCTCCTGGCGCCGTATGGACAAGCCGCCATACAGAAACGGCAGCCGATGCACCGGTGGTAATCCATCGTAACGATCCCGTCCCAGCCTCGCTTGAAGGTCGCTTTGGTCGGGCACGCGCGAACGCAGGGAGGCTTGTCGCAGTGATTACATAACGCAAGGTAAGACCGGTTTTTTGTCTCCTCGCTGAGGAACTGCTCACTTTCGCCCGGAAACACATTCTTGTAAGGGTCTTTCCAGATCCACTTTATCTCGTCCTTGCTGTTATCGAACTGCGGAACATTGTGCACCTCGTGACAGGCATCGATACATTTGGTACACCCTTCCTTGCACTTACGAGTATCTATGACCATTCCCAAGCGGGTTCCTTTGGCCTCATCCTCATGCTCCGTCGATGCAAGAACCGTTTCGAACGATGATTTGTGAAATATCCCGGAGGCAACTCCAAGGCCGGCAAGTACCCCTAAACCGGTTTTCCTGATAAACTCTCTTCTGTTCTCGTTCATCACTCTGTTTTCTACATTTCTTGATGGCAGCCGAAGCAGTTGGGTCTAGCGCTTGCATATGAGTGACAGTTAACACAAAAACCCCTGCTGCCATGACACTCAAAGCATGTTTTCAGGCTTTTTTCGAATTCTCTGCCATCAGGAGTCACATGGATGCGATCACCCTTACGCACAGATGATTTACGCCAGTCGTCCAGGACAAGCATGTGATTTTCACGCATGTACTCCCTTGATTCGATACAGTGCTCGCTTGAACTTTTTGCAACCGGTGTCCTTATTTTTTTTGCTTCTCCCTCCTGCCAGAATGCATAGGTTACCACAAAGAAAAACAGGGCTAACCCGCCAAAGATAAGTATTTGCTCCTTAATCTTCATCTTCCTCCTCATCTTCGAATCCGGCCATCGGGTCCTCCCTCAGGTCTTCGGTTCTTTTGTTTTCTCCCTCCATAACAAGAGCATTGCCTACAAGCTCATGGAGTCCATAGACCGAAACCCCGGGGTTCCAGTAATTCATCAAAGCCGGGAGGGTTGCACGGTCAATAGCACAGATGGTAACAAGAGAGTCCACGTCATGCTTCTCTTTGACATGCCTGACTGCATTGGCTCTCGGGAAACCGCCTCTCAAACGGATATCCATATACTCTTCGGTATTGATACCGCTGCCCGAGCCGCAGCAGAATGTCTGCTCGCGGATGGTGTTTTCCGGCATTTCATGGAAGGTGTTACAGACACTGTTGAGTACATACCGCGGCTCCTCGAACATTCCCATACCCCTTGCAACGTTGCAGGAGTCATGAAAGGTTGTTTTCAGATGATCGTTGCGCTTTGGGTCCAGCTTCAGTTTACCGTGCTTGATAAGGTCTGCTGTGAATTCTGCAATATGGACCATTTTCGTAGCGGCCGCATTGTCAAACCTGGTCCCGGTCACCGGTGAAACGGGCTGTTCCAGAAAATCAGCCGGTCCGTTCATGGTATCCATATACTGGTGTACCACCCTCCACATGTGGCCGCACTCTCCGCCCAG
>JANQFD010000154.1 GCA_028278005.1 Chlorobium sp.
ACGGTTACGTCGTCGTTCGACTGGGTTTTTGCCGGGATGGTGCTTTTTGTCGGCGCTTCCGGCATGCTTGCACAGATGTTCAGAGTTGCTGACTTTCCCGGGGTGATTGCTTATTCAACATATTTCCTGCACCTGGTGTCGGCATTCTTCATTATCATTTACATGCCCTACTCCAAAATGGCGCACTTTGTTTACAGGACTGTTGCTATAACCTATACCAAGATGCAGGAGCGTGACGTCGAGGTGTAAGGGGTGAACTGAGAAGAGGTCGTTTGAAACTTGCAGGGATCGTCTTTATGGCGATCCCTGTTTTTGTATTCATTATTTTTATTCGTCGATAATCTGGCCTTTCAGCCCTTCGGGGGAATAGACACACATCGCTTCGAATACTCCGTTATCGGGATAGCACATACACCGGTATGAGGCAACCTTGTTGTAGTTCTGCTTGAGGTTGCTCCACCCGTTGGCATACAGGCTGCAGTCGTCGTTGAAGCACATATAGAAATATGGAGTACAGAAACCGAGGCCATCTCCGATGTTGAAAGGGGGTGGTTCACATTTTTTCATTTTTGTTCCGCAATAGGGGCATGCCGGCGCTTCCTTGATTTTCATGGTATTTGTCATTAAATCATAATTTAGGTATGCTGGTCGCAGGAACGTATGATACGAAAAGTATACGGTCTTTGCGACACTGGAAATGTAACACAGCCTTGTATTTTATGGTTCCCGATACCGAAGGCCGGACTGGCTGATGTTTAATAACGATAACGAGGAGAAGAGAGAATGGAGAATATTTTAAACAGGATCGGCGTCAATCTCGATGAAGAATCAAGGCTGACCAATGACAGCACGTTTCGTTTCGGCTGCCACAAGGATGTGCCGTGTTTCAACGAATGCTGTAAGGAACTTGACATATTTTTAACTCCCTACGATGTGCTCAGGATGAAAAACCGGCTTGGTATCAGTTCGGCGGAGTTTATTTCGGACTATACCGAGCCGGTCATCCATAGTGAATCCAAGCTGCCGTTTCTCAAGCTCAAGCTTGGTGAATCCGGAACGTGCAGATTTGTCGGGGAGCAGGGCTGCTCCATCTATGAAGACCGCCCTCTTGCCTGCAGGTATTACCCGATCGGTTTCGGTATATACAAGAATGAGGCCTCCGGCGGCAGTGATTTCTATTTCCTGATACGTGAAGATCATTGCAAGGGTTTCGAGGAACCTCAGGAATGGAAGGTATCCGAATGGCGCAAGGCCCAGGAGATCGATGTCTATGACGATAACAACAAGGGATGGATGGATATTATCCTGGACAAGAAAATGTACAGTCCCGATCTTGAGCCGGATGAGAAAAGTCTGAAAATGTTTTTCATGGGCAGCTACGAGATTGATTCGTTCCGGTCATTTGTTTTTGACAGCAGGTTCCTTGAAATTTTCGAGGTCGATGAAGCCGAACAGGAGGCATTGCGTAACGACGAAACAGAACTGATGAAGTTTGCTCACAAGTGGCTGCAGTATGCCTTGTTCAGGAAACCTACGATGAGAATGCGCGGAAAGTAAGTAAAGGTGGACGAGCAGGGGATTCTTTCACAGAATGGCAGGGGCGTTCCGTATGAACGGTAAACGCCCCTGTGTATTTATTCTTGAAGGGATCACGCCCCGTAACGGTCATTCGGCTATATCTTAATAGTTGACGACTGACGTTGCCGACAGTACTTCAGAAGCCAGTGTTCCTGCCGCGGCAACCTCTGAACCATCAAGAGCTGTATCCATTGTGATGCCCCTTTCTTTCAGGCACGGTGAGCAGAGATAGAGAGAGCCTCCCATTTCCATGAATGTATCCAGCAGTTCTTTCAGAGGGGCAAGACCCTCGGCCCTGACCTTTTCGGCTTCGCCTTTTTTTGCGAGAGTGACCGCGCTCGACTGCATGAAGATAACGACTTCCGTGTCAAGAGCCTGACAAGCGGTCGCCAGAACAAGCGGAAGAGTTGCTTTTTCAGGATTTTCAGGTCCAACCGTTGTGATGATGACGAGTTTCTGATTCTCCATGATTATGTTTTTTTTAGATTGGTGCCAGCGTGAGAAACATAAACAACCAATATACGGTTACCGGAAGCTTTTTCCATCCCAAAGCGATAGTGCAAGGAGGCTTTCAGGGTGAATATGCCACTATAACCGAGCGAAAACATGGATAACGGAACAAAAAGCAAACTTGATTTTGACAAGATCATCGATTATGCTTCATCGTACTGTCTTTCAGGCATGGGAAAGAAGGAACTTGCCGAAAGAGCGCCGATTGCCGACCGGGGAAGTCTTGAGCAAGAGCTCAACAGGGTACTCGAGTTGCGCAAGTTTCTTGAAAAGGGCGATCCGCTTCCTTTTTCCGTTCTGCCGGATACACGCGCACTGCTCAAGAAACTTGATACGGCCGACACCTATCTCGAGCCCCGGGAACTGCTTGATGTTCATGATCTTCTTCATGCCTCGGTTCAACTCCGCAAGTATATGTTCCAGCAACGCACGGTCTACCCCGCGCTCAATGAACTCACGATACAGCTCTGGCTCGAAAAATCGTTGCAGTATGTGATCGACCAGGTGGTTGATGAACAGGCGCAGGTTCGGGATACGGCGAGCGACGGTCTCTTTGCCATTAGGGGAGAGCTTCATGAGAGCAGAGACATGCTGCGTAAAAGGATGGGACGTGTTTTGAAGCGTAGCCAGGAAAACGGCTGGCTTATGGAGGATACCGTTGCAATGAAAAACGGAAGGTTGGTCCTTGGGCTGAAGGTTGAATACAAATACAAACTGCCGGGATTCATTCAGGACTATTCCCATTCCGGGCAGACGGTTTTTATCGAGCCTGCCGAAACACTCGAACTGAGTAACAGGATTCAGGATCTAGAAATAAAGGAACGAAGAGAGGTTGAACGCATACTGAGGGAAACAACCGGGCATATCGGTGCGGAGCTGGAAAATGTGCTGCATAACCAGCATCTCATGGCGGTGTTCGATTCGCTCTATGGTCGTGCACGGCTTGCCCTTGAAACAGGATCTGAGCTGCCAGGGATAGGAGAAGGAAAACTGTTACGGATTATCAGAGGATATCATCCATGGCTGCTGATCAGTCACAGGAAAAAAAGAGAACCTGTATTTCCTCTGGATATGGAATTAAGTGAAGACGAGCAGGCTCTTGTTATTTCAGGCCCGAATGCGGGCGGTAAATCGGTGGCGATGAAATCCGCGGGTCTTTTGTGTTACATGCTTGCCCACGGTTTTCTCGTCCCTTGCAGCGAAAGTTCGGTGTTTCCCCTGTTTGACAAGGTGTTTATCGAAATAGGTGATGAACAGTCGATCGACAACGACCTGTCGACTTTCAGTTCGCATCTTGAACATATAAGGATCATCCTCGATGCGGCATCTCCGGGCTGCCTTGTGCTGATTGACGAGCTTTGTTCCGGCACCGACGTGGAAGAGGGAAGTGCGATTGCGCGATCGGTTATCGAAGAGCTGCTTGCAAAAGGTGCGAAAGTCATTGTTACCACGCATCTCGGGGAACTGAAAGCCTACGCTCATGAGCGGGCGGGGGTAGTTAACGGAGCTATGGAATTTGACCGTTCGTCGTTGAGTCCATCGTTCAGATTTCTCAAGGGGCTGCCCGGCAACAGTTTTGCTTTTGCCATGATGCGGCGAATGGGATTCGGGCGGAAGGTTATCAGCCGTGCGGAAAGCTATCTCGATGAAGGCCGAAGCGGTCTTGATAATCTGCTCGATGGCCTGAGGGCTTCTCTCGAAACAAATGCAACCTTGAGAAAGTCACTGGAGCAGGAACGCGACGCGCTTGTGTCTGAGCACGAGCGCCTTGAAGAGAAAGCCGGAAAGCTCAAAGACAAAGAGCGGGAGATGAAGATGAAAGTGCAGGGAGAAATGGTTCATGAAATTGAGAAAGCAAGAAAAACGATCCGGGAAATTGTCCGGAAAGTAAAGCAAAAGCCTGAAGATGATGTGATAGAAACAGCCCGAAAAGAGCTCGATAAAAGAAAGAAGACGGCAAGAAGGGAGGAAAAAGCACTTGTGGAGGAAATTGATCGATCACTTCAACCCGATACATCGATTCGAGAAGGTGATACCGTTCGTGTTCTTACAACCAATACAACTGGTGAGATTGTTTCTTTGCAGGGGGAAGATGCTGTTGTGCAGTGTGGTACATTCCGCTTGTCAACGGCGCTGAAGAACCTTGAAAGGATTTCAAAAACAAAAGCCAAAAAACTTGAACGCTCGGCGCCTGCAACATCTGTTTCCGGACTTGAATCCACAAGTCTTGACCTTCGGGGACTGCTGGGGGATGAGGCTGTCAGTGAAGTGGAACGGTTCGTTGATAAACTGAGGATGAACCGGGTAAGCAAGGCGACCATTATCCACGGGAAAGGTACGGGCGCACTGCGCCAAAAGGTTGCAGAGTGTCTTAAACAGCATACTGCCGTCAAAAGCTTCAGACTCGGGGACTGGTCGGAAGGGGGAGTAGGGGTTACGATTGTAGAGTTGTAAGGTCGTTGAATTGTTGATTCGTGTGGCCGGTCGCGGGTCACTATTGATTTGCTGGTCGATACAGATGCCGATAGCGACGGCGAGCCCTTAAGAAAACATTGGAAATCGGGGGTGGAGTCGGATTTCGGAGATCCTGAAAGATAGTGGTTGAGCCAATCGACTCCAGACACCGGTCTGCATGGCTTGTGTTGAGAATATGAGCCGGATGCATTATCTTGAGCGCAGTTGAGGGGGCTTTTTCCTGAGTAATGAAAAATGTTTCTATTCCGGGTAACTGATGCGACATATGACTTTGCCAAATCAGCTGACAACATTGCGGATATTGCTTGTCCCGGTTTTCATGTTTTTGCTGCTGCTTGATTCTCCCTATATGAAGCTCCTGGGCGTTATTGTTTTTGTGATCGCGTCCCTTACCGATATATATGACGGCTACCATGCGAGAAAATACGGGCTTACAAGCAGGCTGGGGGCATTTCTCGACCCTCTGGCCGACAAGTTCCTTATCACAGCGGCATTTCTGATCTATGTATGGGAAGGGTACCTTGCCCTGTGGATGGTACTGCTTGTTGCTTTGCGGGACGTTGTGGTGACCGGTCTCAGAATATACGCGGAATGGAAGGACAAACCGGTTGTTACGAGCCGGGAAGCAAAGTACAAAACGCTGACACAGAATGTCTTTGCATACATTATCATGCTTTTCATTCTGCTCAAGGAAAGTGAGTTTACGGGTAAAGATGTGTCTGCATTTATACGATCACTGCTCCATTCGGATTATCTGGATCACATCATGCTGATAATAACCCTGTATACACTCTATACGGGAATTTCATACCTTGTTCAGAACTGGAAAGGATTATTGAATCCTTCTCCCGGCAGATGAGCGGATCGCATATGAGGGATGTTGCGGCTAAATTTCTGGGCAGTTGTGCCGGACTCGGCTACTTTCCTTTTGCGCCCGGAACGGTCACCAGTTTTGCGGCAGCGGCTATATTTGTAGCGTTTCCCTCTATTGCTGCATTGCACATAATTATCCCGGCAACAGCAGTTGTTTTTGTGCTGGGCCTCTGGGCTTCAGAGGTCATGGAAGGAATATATGGGCACGATCCTTCACAGGTCACCATCGATGAGTTTGCAGGTCAGTGGGTGGCGCTTGTTCTGCTGCCAGGGGGATGGTTCGGGGTTCTGCTTGGTTTTATCGCTTTCAGGCTGTTTGATATTCTTAAACCGGAACCGGTCGACAGTGCTCAGAAACTTCCAGGCGGCTGGGGAGTTATGGTCGACGATCTGATAGCCGGTATCTATGCCAACCTGTCTGTCCGTATCGTGTTCTGGGCGCTGTCGTTTTCCTCCATAACAATACCGCCGTTGTGAAAACGGCCGATCTGTCTGCTGATATTTTCCGCATCGAGTTTAAGCAGCCTGTAAAGATCGTTCATGCTGCCATGGGTAACGAATGCGTCAGGCAGACCTATGGTCAGCAGACGATTTGAGAAGCCTTGTTTCTGCAGATAATCATTGACTGCGCTGCCAAGTCCGCCTATGATGCTGTTTTCCTCGATGACGACGATTTTTTCATGGCGTTGCGCAATATCGTTGATGAGTAGTGTATCGAGAGGTTTGAGATAGCGCATGTTTGCAACCAGTGTATCGATACCTTCTTTTGCAAGTATTTCCGCAGCTTCGAGTGATCTGTTCACCATGGTGCCTATCGCAAGAACGGCAATGGATGAACCGTCACGTATAATTTCGCTTTTTCCTATTCCAATTGATTCGAATCCCTGATCCGGGTTTGTGCCGGAACAGACGCCTCTCGGGTATCGGATAGCTACCGGACCATCGTTGTATAGCGATGCCGTGCATATCATGTTACGCAGTTCTCCCGCGTCCTTCGGTGCCATGATGACGAGATTCGGGACAGGTTGAAGGAATGAGAGATCGAATGATCCGTGATGGGTCGGTCCGTCTTCTCCGACCAGTCCCGCCCGGTCGATGGCAAAAACAACCGGCAGTTTCTGAAGGGCGACATCATGAATGAGCTGGTCATAGGCCCTTTGCAAAAAGGTGGAATAAATTGCGCAGAACGGTTTAAATCCTTTAGCGGCCATTCCTGCTGCAAATGTTACGGCATGCTGTTCAGCAATCCCGACGTCATAAAAACGATCGGGATGAGCCCTCTGGAATATGTCGAGAGACGTTCCGCTTGGCATGGCTGCGGTGATACCCACAATTCTGTGGTCTTTTTCAGCCAGCTCGGTCAAGGCGCCGCCAAAAATATCCTGGTATTTCGGAGGTTGAACATGTATCGGCTTTTTAAGGGATTTGCCGGTGGTGATGTCAAAGCCCCCGCTGCTTGCGTGCCATTTGCTCTGGTTATCTTCCGCGGGTTTGAATCCTTTACCCTTTGTGGTAATCACATGAATGAGCTTGGGGTGGGGCAGCTCATGCATTTCTTTGAATGCTTTGACCAGCTTTTCCGTATCATGACCGTCAATAGGGCCGAAATAACGGAAACCGAGGGCTTCAAAAAAAGCTCCCGGCGTCAAGGCTGCTTTTATCCCGTCTTCAATTTTGTGCACCGCATGTTTTGCGGTTTCCCCCAGTTCATTATTGAACAGAGAAAGAGAATCCCAGATAAATTTTCTGACCTTGTTGTAGGTTTTGTTCAGAGAAATGTTGACCAGATAGTTTTTGAGTCCGCCGGTACTGGGAGCAATTGCCATCTGGTTGTCGTTGAGAACGACCAGTACATCGCTTTTGGTATCTCCAAGATGATTCATGGCTTCAAATGCCATACCGCCGGTCATACTGCCGTCACCGATAACTGCGATGATTTTTTCGTTGCTCCCTGAAAGATCGCGGGCTGCCGCCAGACCGGCAGCTGCGGAAATCGATGTTGATGCATGCCCGGTCCCAAACGCATCGTGAGGGCTTTCGGACATTTTAGGAAAACCGGCCAGGCCTTTGTATTTGCGGTTAGAGTGCATCAGATCTTTTCTGCCGGTCAACATCTTGTGAATATAGGCCTGATGCCCTACATCCCAGATGATCTTGTCCTGAGGGGTAGTATAGACATAATGCAGGGCAACGGTCATTTCTACAACACCGAGACTTGAGCCGAAATGGCCGCCGTTTTCCGCTATAACATCAATAAGGTAGTATCTGCATTCATCAGCTACTTTCTGAAGCTCTTCAGGCTTGAATTTCTTGAGATCTTCAGGGGAGTCAATGCTCGAAAGGAAAGGATATTTTCCGTCTATCGAGAGCGATGGCACGTGTTCCATAGACTATGTTCTTCTCCGGGCGGTGTTGATTATTGCAAATATCGAGATCGTGACAGTCGGGCCGGTATAAGCATGCCCTGCATCAGCACAGGTTAAGATTTATCCTCTACAAGTCCTTTCATCTAACCGTAATAAGAGGCTCCCGGTTCCTTTTGACGAAAAAAATAAGCGCTATATGCCTGAGACATGCATGAGAATTTTGCGTTTCGGGCGGGGGCCGTCGAGTTCAACAAAAAAGATAGATTGCCATTCACCGAGAAGCAGTTTCCCCGATTCGAAAGGAACGGTTTCAGAACTGTTCATGAATATGCCCATGAGGTGGGAGTGCGCGTTGTCGCGGCCGTCAACGGGAGCTATGTTGTGCAGATAATTGCCGTCTTTGGGAACAAGGCGTTTAAGGAAGGTAACCATGTCCTCAAGCAGTCTGGGTTCCTGCTCATTTATGTTGATAAACGCAGTCGTGTGCTGGCTTACCAGCGTTACCTGGCCTTTTTCAAGTTCACAAGACGCAACGAGTTCTCTTATTTCACCCGTAACATCAATAATCTGGATGGGTGAAGTTGTTTCTCTTTCTATTGTATGTTTGATATAGTTCATGTTACCGCGTGTACGTTGTTGCTGGGAATGTAAGAAGGCAATGCATGCAGAAAACAGGTTGAGGGTGTGCTTTTTCCCCCTGGTTTTTGTATACTAGCCTGACTGAAAATGCTTTTCAAGCAGTAAATGCCTCTAAAATATAACTGTAAACGGTGAAAATCATGAACCGTGCTGATAAATTTGTAGCAGCAGCAATGCTTGCCCTCTGCGTCCTGTTTCCCCTTCATGCAATTGCAGATAGCGCTGCAGGGGTGCATGAGGCTGATGAAAAGCAGCGGAAGGTGCGTTTCGACGAACTGACTTTCCTGTCAGGATATGTATGGGGAGATCTGAAAAGAAATGATAACCTTGAGATAATCCCTTTTTCGGTCAGAATAGGATTTGATATCAACAAGCTAATGGGAATACAAGGCCGGAACACACTTCAGCTTGGCATAGAGCCGTTTGTCAATACCATCTTGAACCCTGAAGAAGGCATTGAAACGGGCCTGAATGTTGGTTTGCGGTATATAACTCCCCTGACGGACAGTGTCTCGTTTTTTGGAGAGGTCAGCTCGGGGCCGGCCTACTTCAGCATCGATACAGTTGAGCAGGGTGATTATGGATTCAACTTTATCAGTCAGTTCGGTGCCGGATTGCAATTTAAGATGACGCAAAACATTGTTTTTAACGCGGGATATCGTTTCAGGCACATGTCCAATGCAGGATTGAGTTCTCCCAATTCAGGCATCAACACCAATATGTTTCTAACCGGTGTTTCATTCAGCTACTGAGCTGCCTGAAACCCGGTTGTAAGTTCTTCATGCAACCCATGCACCGGTATGTTTCCGGTGCATTGCTGCTCCGGAAGCAGCGGCCGCTTCCCTTCAACGTGCTTTCCTTGTCGCCCGGTTTGAAATCGTTCCATATGTCCGGACCACAACCTGATTCCGTTTTTCCCGAACAGATAGTCGTGGAGTATTGTGAACTTATTACCCGGGAGAATCTGTTAGATGAGAATACAAATCAGGTCAGGAATGATTACGGAAACGGAGGTGACATGGCTGTAGACTATAATCAGGTGGGATGGTTTGAGATTCCGGTTTCAGATATGAAGCGAGCCATTGATTTTTACGAACATGTCTTTGGGGTAACGCTTGATGAGCATGAAATGGGCGAGCTGAAGATGGCATGGTTCCCTATGAAAGAGGATGAGATAGGCGCTCCGGGAAGTCTGGTCAAAGGTGAGGGATGTGTGCCTTCTGACAAAGGAACACTGGTATATTTCAGCTCGGCAGATATCGAGGATGCGTGCAGGAAAGCTGTCGAAAAGGGAGGCAGTGTTCTCCAGGAAAAGACAAGCATCGGGGAGTACGGCTTTACTGCCATGCTGCTTGATACAGAGGGGAATACCCTCGGCTTACATTCGCGAACATAGAGGTGGCCCGTAAATCACAGCAGGAAAAAAGAGCACAATGAGCCAGCAGTATTACGAGACAAAGGATCTTCAGGACTTTTCCAACATTGGTGAGTTCGCTCCTGAACAGGGGAAGAAATTCTTCGACTACTATATTTCTTCTACATCCGGAGGAAAGCTTTCGGAGAGAGAAAAGGCGCTGATTGCCCTGGCGGTGGCCACAGTGAGGCATTGCCCTTACTGTATCGATGCCTATACCAATAAATGCCTTTCTCTCGGTTTGGGGAACGATGAAATGATGGAGGCAATCCATGTGGGTGCTGCGATGGTGGCAGGCGACACTCTGGCGCATGCTACCCAGATGCGAAAGATTGTCAAGCAGAAAGAGATGTAATGAGCCACACGGAGCAACAGGAATTGCTGGAGCACCTGAATTCCTCGCAGTCTTTTGCAGAAAGGCTCAAGGCCTGTTCATCATATCCATTGCACGCGCAGGCAGTGGAAACACTGCAGATGAATATCACCCGCCGCTGCAACCTTTGTTGCAGACATTGTCATGTTGCGGCATCACCCGATCGATCTGAAGAGATGAGCAGGGAGGATATGGAAGCCTGTATTCGTGCTGCGGCTCATCCCGAAATAAAAACCCTTGATATAACCGGGGGCGCTCCCGAAATGCATTCCCGTCTTGCATGGTTCATCAACGAAGCGGCAGGAATGCAGAAGCGGCTGCTCGTGAGAAGCAATGCAGCCATACTTCTCGAGAAACAATACGCACATTTTTTGGATATATATGCTGATGCAGGGGTGGAAGTTGTTGTTTCACTGCCTAACCTTCATCGTGACCGCACCGACAGGATGCGTGGGCCGGAAGTTTTCGGGAAAATCGTCAAGGCTCTCGGTAAGCTGAATGCGCGCGGTTACGGTATGCCCGGAACCGGTCTTGTGCTTGACCTGGTTCATAATCCCGTCGGTGCTTTTCTGCCGGGTTCGCAGACGGCGCTTGAAGAAGATTACAGAACCCGGCTGGGTGCGGATTACGGTATTGCATTCAATCGATTGTACTGTCTGACAAACTGTCCTGTTGGCCGTTATCTTGATTTTCTCAAACGAAGCGGTAACCTCGGACAATATATCGGCATGCTGAAAGAGGCATTCAATTCGGATGCTGTCGGAAGTGTCATGTGCAGAACGACTCTTTCGGTAGGTTTTGACGGTCGCTTGTTCGATTGCGATTTCAACCAGATCCTCGATCTCACGCTTTCTTCCGAAGCACCGGTCCATATTCGTGACTTCGACTATGACAAAATTGCCCGACGGGAGATAGTTGTGCGAGGACATTGTTACTCATGTACTGCGGGGGCCGGTTCATCGTGCCAAGGTTCCCTCGAGACATAAACCTTTTCTCGTATATACTATACTTTTCATTGAAAGCTTTTCAGGGCGTCCTGTTTGCCCATTGCATCACTGGGAGTGATGCGAGGCCGAGTACAAGAAAGCCTGAAACGAGAGGCAGGATGGTGCCGTTGTAGCTCTGGCCGATAACCGTGCCGATTGTAAGGGCGGTAAATGTCGAGAGTGAGCCGATGGTTGACGCTCCTATACCCGCTATGTGACCGAGAGGTTCCATCGCAAGAGCATTGAGGTTGCCGAAAAGAATCCCGATGGCGAAAAAAACAGGCATAAGGTAGATCATAAACAACCAGAGAGGGGGATGACCCTTTTGTTCCATTGCAATGATCAGAAAGACTGCGGATAGAAAAACAATGGTGAACATGGCGATCCGGACGAGCGAATGCATGCTGAAAAACATGACAAGTTTCGAGTTGGCGAGTGTCGCGGCTCCGAATGCAACGGCAAGAATCCCGAAATACAGCGGGAATTTCTCCCCGAGCCCGTATTGTATCTGCAGAATCTGCTGGGATGAGTTCAGATAGCCCAGAAATGAGCCGAAAACCAGTCCCGAGACGATTGTATATGCGAGAGATTGCCGGATGTTCAGGACTTCCCGAACTGCAGATACAATTCTTCCGATGGTAAACGGGATGCGTTTCTCCTCAGCGAGGGTTTCCGGCAGGCGGGTCGAAAACCAGAACAGCGTAAAGAAAGAAAGAAAAAGAAAGACCCCGAAAATCGATCTCCAGCCTGAAATGTTGAGCATCAGTTGACCGAGAGCAGGAGCGAGGATAGGTATAAAGATAAAAATTGTCATAACAAAGGACATAACCCGTGCCATTTTCTGTCCTTCATATTGATCCCTTACAATGGCGATTGAAACAATACGTGTGCTGGCTGCTCCCAAGCCCTGGAGAATTCTTCCTGCAAGCATCATGGTGAAATTGGTTGAGAAGAGAGAAAGAAGTGTGCCGGTGATGAAAATCCCGAATCCGGTATAAATTGCCGGCTTTCTGCCGGTCGCATCCGAGAGAGGGCCATAGATGATTTGCCCGGCTGACATGCCGAGGAAAAGCAGGGATATGATCAGCTGGTTCGTGTTTTCATTTTTTACTTCGAGTTCCCTGCCAATAGCCGGGAGAGCAGGCAGCATCGCATCTATAGACAGGGCGGCAAGCGACATCATCATCGCTATCAAAGCAATGGATTCGGCGAATTCCAGATTATCCCGGCTCTTTTTCCTACTGGACATTCAGGTCCCGTCCTTTATAGAAATCGATGTCCGCCTTGAAAAGGTATTTGCAGAACCAGCTGAACTGCCCGGTATGATGGCTCAGGTGTTCGGTGGCATGAATAAGGATTCCGTAACCGTTGTATGCAAAGCCCTGTACCGTATAGGTTCGTGAAAGGCGCTCGTCGTCGAGGGTGTTTACAACCGTTATGCATTCCCTGATGGTTGCTGCAAACATTTCAGAAAGTTTTTCCCTGCTTGTGCCCGGTTTATCGCTGAACTCTTTTTGGCGTTCACGATACACGTTTTTTCCTCCGAGAGTATGAAGTACATACTGGTTCAGGTTTCCGATCAGATGAAGGACAAGATTCCCGGGGCTCGAAAGGTTCGGGGCGAAATCGGTCCAGAGCGTTTCATCATCCACGTCTTTAAGGCATGCAAGCAGACGTTCGGCGATGGTTTCAAGCTGTTCGGTAATTGCTGTGCTGAAAGGATGGGGCATTGTTTCAAGGGATTGCAGACTGAAAATTCTGAATGAACACAGTGAGCCACTGTTATGACATGTTCAGCATATACTGTATTTGCCCAGGGCAAGCTGCTCGATAAAGACGCTGATGTAGGCCAGTTCAACATGAATGATCGAAGTGACGGCATCATGAACATCCTCGATATCCACCCCGCTTTCCGGAACAAGTTTGGCTGTTGCGGTTAACGGTTCATCGATCGCCTGTCCGATCTGGCTGCAGAGATAAACGGTGACCTCACGGATCCCTTTTACCTCTTTGTGTATACGTCTTGCCATTTCGTGGCTGAGGACGTTATATATCTTGCCTATGTGATTGACCGGGTTTTTCCCGGCAGCGGCTTCAAGACTTTGCGGCCGGTTGAACGCTATGAGGCCGTTTACACGGTTGCCCCGGCCAACCTGCCCGCCATCACCGCTTTCGGCAGAAGTGCCGAGCACCGTGAGATACATGCCGTTTTCACCCCGTTCTGGGTCGTCAAGCGTGTTGATCTGAACAGTGATCTCGTCGATTGTCCGTTGCTTGTAGCGTATGAACTGCGTCAGGTTATCCTGTATGATCTGTTTTTTCTCAAAATACGTTTTCTCGTCCGGGATATACCGGTCCACAAAGGCGATTGCCGCGGTAATCGTGAGGTTACGATTTTTACGGTAACCCATGACCTTGATATCCTTACCTGTTTCGGGATAAGCATACTTGAAGATGTTCGAGTTCAGATATTGCTCGGCTTCAAGTATCAGTCGTTCAGTTTCGGTCGGCGGGGCATGACCGACGCCGACCGACGTGTCGTTGGCCCCGACAACCGCTCGTGAGAAAACGTCAGTAAGCTCGGGTGAGCCCGGCTTGATTTCGTTCTGGTAGATAATGTTTACCTCAGGGTCCACAAACCGCAGGTTTTTGCGAAGCCATTTTTTTGCTGTTGCTTCGGCAATTTCACCTATCGGTATTACGGTACCGTCATGTGTGTAAGTTGCACGGTCGCCGAAAATGATTTTCATCGGCTCTATGATTCTTCCGCCTCCAGGCTGCGGCAGGGTTCTGCCCGCGACAAGCATCCCTTTATCGATGTTGTGATGCAGGATGCGCCCGAAGCGGTCTTTGTATTCCTGACAGAGAGCTATGCACACTGCTTCCATGATGGAGTCACACATCGTATCCGGATGGGCGAGTCCTTTACGCTCGACAAGCTCTATCTGCTGCTCTTCAACAGGAACGGTCGGGGCAAGCTCGACGCTAATATTTCTCTTCTTTTTCATACGAGGGGATACGGAAAGGATTCATACATAACATACTTTTCCATGTGGATGATCAGGAACGATCGAGGTGAGAATTGTTTTAATGTAAAGAGTATTTATATCTAAAATGTTTCACAA
>JANQFD010000005.1 GCA_028278005.1 Chlorobium sp.
AACGGCTGCTCTTGTGTATCATTTTCCGCAATAGACCCTTCACTTGTCATCATGCATGCACGGGGGAGAAATACCTCTCCGCATATATATAGTATACAATAATAAGGGCACCTCTAAAAACTTATTGCGCGCCCAAATTGCTGCGTTATCCCGACCTTGTCGGGATCGAAATCCTCATGTCCCGACAAGTCGGGACACTCCGGTTTCTCCGCTCCGTCCGCCTTGCACTTTGCTCGCTCATGACACTTTTTAGAGGTGCCCATTAGTAGTGACGAGAAACAAATGACATGTTCTTATGTGAGGAGTAGCGCACCTTGTGCGCGAAACGCTCTTGACGATTATTCGCGGGAGAATCTTTACAGCGAGAAGACGGAGTCCTCTGCTCTTTTGACTTTTTACTTTTGATTTTTGCCTTCTTTCTATCCCGCCTTCTTCTTTCTTCCGGCTATGACGAACAGGACGAGAAGCAGAATCAGTCCGGCAAGTATAAAGGGCCAGAGGGAAACAACCCCGAGCAGGAAGAGCATAAAACTGTTCCAGCCGTTTTTCAGGGCAACAAGGAATTGTGAAGAAAACCCGACCGCCTCAGGCTTGAGCTGATAGAATGTGACGGTAAGGGTGCTGAACGATATCCGGTTCCGGAGGTATTTCAAACGACCTTCAAGTGACTCAATTTCAGCTCGGATCCTCCCGATATAGCGTTCAACCTCCAGGATCTCTTTTACCGTTTTAGCCCTGACAAGTATATCCCGGTAACGTTGCTCTGTCTCTTTTTTTATCTGTAACCGCAGAGAAACGTCGAAAAACTCCTCGGTCACGTCCCTTGCGGAAATCGTCTTGCGGTCGAATCGCCTGGCTGTGTTTTCAAGTCCGCTGATCAGCTCGTCAAAATTATCAGCCGGGATACGAATGACAAGCCGCTGTTCGATCCGGTCTTCATACTTGTACTGATCATCATTCGCAAGGTAGGCGTCGTACTGCCGGACGAGACTGTCCAGAAACACCCTGGTTTGTTTCAGATCACCTGTCTCGAACACCACTTCGCCCTGACGGATGATTTTCTGGCCCAGCTCCTGGAGATTCTGCGGGATTTTTTCGGATGATTCGGTGACTTCGACAGCTAACGGTGCGGGGCTTTTCGAAACCCGAGCCTCGTCAGCCATGCCTGCAGACCGTGATAGCCCGCCAGCTGCCCTTTCGGGCGTGGGCAACTCCGGCTCATGTCCGGCACATGACGTTACAAATGCGAAAAGAAGCACCGGCAGAAACAACCTGAACGGGAAGGTCATGTCCTAAACAATCTCGACAAGCTCAATTGAAAAGGTAAGATCCTGGCCTGCCAAAGGATGGTTGGCATCTATGGTTATACCGGTTTCGGTAACATCGGTGACCATGACAACCGCTGTCTGACCATTGGCCATGCTTACCTGTAGCTGCTGCCCTATAGTTACCTCGAGATCCTCCGGAAGCTGCTCGCGCTTTACTTCGGTTACAAGATCACCGATACGTTGACCATAGGCGTTGTCGGCTTCAATCCTTGTTTCTCTCGACTCTCCCGGTTGCAGGCCTATAACCGCCTGCTCGAAACCGGGAATTACCATCCCTTCACCAACGGTAAATTCCAGCGGATCCCGTTCTGCGGATGTATCAAAAATACTCCCGTCATCGAGCTTGCCCGTATAATGTACTTTTACTGTGTCTCCCTGTTTTGCTTCCGGCATGAGCCCCTCCCTTTTTTCTCATTAAAAAAACATATTACAACCATCGCCAGAACACCTTGACACATCAAACCGGGATTCCGGAAACAATCGATTTACAATCCAATATCTATAAACAACTCTTTTACCATCTTCGTACATGCCCTGTCACCTTATCTTTTCAGCCTCTTACTTTCGCTGAGCGAACGGGAGACACAATCTTCTATAGCCATACCTCCAAAGTAGTTGCCCGTAAGCAGCAGGTTCTTTCCTTCAAGCATGCCGTTCATTTTTTCAAGCCACTGTTTGTGACCGACCCGAAGTGAAGGTACGGTGTTCACCACTTCATGCTTATGGATTATGGTATCTTCCCTGATTCCGAGAACATCGGTGATTCTCTTCATTTTTGTCTCGCCGCTCTCTCCCGGCTTGAAATGAAACGCAAACCCCCGGTACCTGTCGTCGGGGACCGTGTCGCGCGAAACCGCCGAGAAGAAAATGTCGTTTGGTGAAATGATCGCGGCAACCGGCTTGACAGATATATCCTCTTTCTTGACCACCACTCCTACGGAATCGACCGATGCAGCCTTGAGTGTACCGAGGTGCCGGGCTATATCAGCCTCGATCGTCTGCAGTAACCTCGAGGAAACCGCGGAAGGTGTGGCGAGAGCCAATGTGGCTGCCGAATGGGTTACGCCTGCTTTTGTGGTGATCGCGTAGCGGCCGTCAAGCAGTTCGATTCCTGTCACCTCCTGGCCGGTAAACACGTTGATTCCCTTGCTTTTGGCAACAGCCTTCGCAACGGACTGCAGCCCGTCCGTGAAGGTATAGTTTTTCAGCACCTCCTTTCGCTTTTCGCGTGACTTGAACATCATGTCCGCGGGGAAATCATCTGTCGGCTGGGAAGGCACCGCATTGAAAAAGTGACTGAGCGTGTTATTGTAGTTGTTAACTCCTACGATTTTTGAATAGTATTCCCGAACGCTCAACCCTTCTTTTTTAAGCGTAAAAATATTGGGAATGGACTTAAGTGCCTCGAAAACATTCAATGCAGAAAAAACCGATTTCAGCTGACTATCAACAAGAAGCGTAAACGGAACTTTCTCACGGGGAATGATAGTATCGGATATATGACAGGCATCGACGATATCGAGCAGGTTTTGATAGGAGTTATAACAGGTATGCGCGCCCAGCTCAAGCCAGAATTGTGATCCGTCAGCGCTATAACGGTGCGAGTTGAACGATCCGCCGGGTGTGTCGTTTTTTTCCAGTAAGGTTGTTTTGAAACCTGCTTTGGCGGTATAAAAGGCAAGGCTCAATCCACTGATGCCTCCACCGACTATAACTACATCGCTTTTCATTATTTGCCTGTTTGAAAGGTGTTATCCGAATGTGTGATGCAATTTAGTGAAATCAGCCCGGATCACCATAGTATTTCCCCTCATAGCCGCCTTCACGGTAGTTCTGTACGTAACGCACATAATTCTCGGGGGATTTCTCGATATTCCGGCGTTCAGTATCGGTTATGGAGCGCATGACTTTTGCCGGCACCCCGGCTACCAGCATCCCGGTCGGAACGGTAAAACCCTGTTTGACAAGTGAACCTGCTGCGACGACAGAATATGGTTCGACGATACAATCGTCGAGCAGCACCGCTCCCATGCCGACAAGCACATGATCCTTGACCGTACAGGCATGCAGAACCGCGCCATGACCTATCGTGACATCGCTGCCGATGTTGAGGGGGCCGGTGTCATGGGTAACATGAAGCGTCGCGTTGTCCTGAACGCTTGTTCTCTCGCCGATCCTTATCGGGCAGACATCCCCTCGAATAACGGTGTTGAACCAGACGCTCGAACCGGCGCCCATGGTGACGTCACCGACGATACAGGCACCATCGGCCAGAAACACCGACTCATGAATATCCGGATAGATCCCTTTATAGGGTAATACAGTTGCCATGCCTGAAAACACATCTGATAATTGACAAAGACCGGAATCTTGACCCGTTTATAACCTCATGATAGCTCATGAGATTTGAATTTCACAATAGGCAAAGGAGGGAAGTATTGCGAACGTCTGATAAATCAATCTCTTTTGCCGCTGCTGTTCCACCAAATGATGATATCGACTCCAGAATTGACTCTGCTGTTTGTTGCTGATCGGCTTGAAAGAGTAAAACTGACGATATCCAAGAGAAATCTTTTCCTTAACTTCGAATAGTTACAAAACTTGTTTCGGCTGCACAACGTAAAATCCATTTAGACGACAACTTTTAATAGTATCCTACGACGGGCCTTATCCCCATCTCAACCATCAAAACAGGAAACGCTCCCATGAACAAACCTCGGATGGAAATCATGCAAGTCCTGGATTTACAAACAAACCCTTCTCCGAACAAAACAGGCCTGGAACAGAAAAAAACCGCATCGAC
>JANQFD010000043.1 GCA_028278005.1 Chlorobium sp.
TTCAGCTCCGCAATCCTCCGGCTTCATGACAAAGATCCTGCAACCGCCGACCATATCGGCCTCTTCGAGTTGTTCGAGTGCCTGGTCGAGGAGCAGTGAAAGCCGCATATCCTGCACCTGCTTATCCAGCGTTTTTCTTTCTTCCAGAAGTTCCTGGACACGGCCTGCCGCACTTTCCTCCCCGCCTGTTTTAAGCAGTTGACGGACCTGCTGCAGTTCCTGGTACTCGCTCCAGAGCAGTTCCTCGGCAGCTTTGCCGGTAATCGCCTCGATGCGGCGGATGCCCGATGCGATGGAAGATTCACTGATGATCTTAAACAACCCTATCCTGCCGACATTGTTCACATGCGTGCCGCCGCAAAGTTCGATCGAAACACCCGGTACTTCCACAATTCGAACACGGTCCGCATACTTGTCGCCGAAAAAAGCAAGAGCACCTTTTTCAAGGGCCTCTTCGTAAGGCACATCTGTATGCTTGACCAGTTCGGCAGCCTCACGGATACGCTCGTTCACTTCGGCCTCGACCGCCTCGATTTCCTGCCGGGAAACTTTCTCGAAATGGCTGAAATCGAAACGCAGCCGGTCAGGCCCGACAAGCGAACCTTTCTGCTGGACATGTTCGCCAAGCACCTTTCTCAGGGCTGCATGCAAGAGATGCGTCGCGGTATGATTACGTTCGGTGGCTTCTCTGGTGCCCCTGTCCACTTGTGCCTGGACCTGCATGACTTCAGTGAACCCGATGCTACCCGGATCGATCTCCGCTCCGGAATTGCGATCGGTCACTTTGCCCGCAACATGAACGGTCATTTCTCCGTCTTTCTGGGTATCGACAACCTCGACACGAAACGTCTGTCCTTCTATATATCCCCTGTCACCTGTTTGCCCGCCGCTCTCCGCGTAAAAAGGGGTCCGGTCGAGCACAAGCTGCAACTGGCCTCCTGCAAGCTTGACCCCGATCACACGGGCATCACTTTCCAGGGTTTCGTACCCGACAAAAACCGTAGGCAGCGCTTTCTCATACCACTGCCATTCACCTTCATCGCCGGCAATCTGCTGCTTTTGTTTACGGTCTCTGCGCGCTCTTTCTTTCTGTTCCTGCATGCAGACCTCGAAACCATCTTCGTCGATCGCCAAACCTTCCTCTTCAGCCATCAGCCTTGTCAGGTCGAGCGGAAATCCATAGGTATCGTAGAGTCGGAACGCATCCTGTCCGCTTATGCTTTTTTGTTTCGAAGCACCAAGCGAAGCGGTTATTTCTCCGAAAATCTCTATACCTCTATCGAGGGTTGCAAGAAAGCTTTCCTCTTCCGACCGGATGATTTTCTCGACGGTTTCCCTCTGTTTTACGAGCTCGGGAAACACGTCACCCATAGTTTCTGCAATAACCCCGACAAGACGGTAGAGCATCGGCTCGCGGCAGTCGAGTTTTCTTGCGTAGCGTACCGCCCTACGTAAAATTCTCCGCAGCACATAGCCGCGCCCTTCGTTGCTGGGTACCGCTCCGTCGGCAATTGCGAAAGTAAGCGTTCTTGCATGATCGGCAATAACCCTCATGGCTATGTCCTTTTCCCCGTCGAGCGTCGCTGTATAGTTCACCCCGGTAAGAGCGGTTACTGCGTCGAACAACGGGCTGAAAATATCCGTATCGTAATTCGACCCTTTGCCCTGCAGCACTGCGGTAATTCTCTCGAAACCCATACCTGTATCGACATGCTTTTTCGGCAGGGGTTCGAGAGAATTATCGGCTTTTCGATTGTACTGTATAAAAACAAGGTTCCACAGTTCTATAACCCGGTGATCGTCTGCATTGACCAGCTCTTTGCCCGAGAGGTCCCCGGTAAGATCGATATGGATTTCGGAACAGGGGCCGCAAGGTCCCGTTTCCCCCATCTCCCAGAAATTGTCTTTCTCATCGAACTTCATGATATGAGCCGGATCGATATCGGTCTCATTTTTCCATATCTCCAGACTTTCTTCATCGTCCCTGTATACCGTAGCATAGAGTCTTTCCTTGGGGAGTTTCCAGACCTCCGTCATGAGTTCCCATGCCCAGGCAATCGCCTCTTTCTTGTAATAGTCCCCGAACGACCAGTTACCGAGCATTTCGAAGAAGGTGTGATGGTAGGTGTCGCGCCCTACATCCTCAAGATCGTTGTGCTTGCCGGACGCACGGATACACTTCTGCGTATCAGCAGCTCTCCTGTAAGGCCTTGACCCCTTGTCCAGAAAAACATCCTTGAACTGGTTCATCCCCGCATTGGTGAACAGCAGCGTCGGATCCTCTGCAGGGATCACCGGTGCCGAACGAACGATGGTGTGTTCTTTCCGTTCAAAAAAATCAAGAAAGGACTGTCGAATATCGCTGGACTTCATAGGTTGTTATGCTTTTCTCGTTTCACGTTCAGGAGTAAGAGAGCCCTCTTGCGCCTTAATTGCAAGCGTAATGTAACAAAAAAAGCCGTTGATTTCAGTCTTCACCGGTGTTCACGCAACGGGTTGGCGTTCCAGGCTTCAGCGCTGCATTTTCCGGAAAAACCCGGCTTCTGCATTGTACCGGTACCAACCATCGACATGACCTTTCACGGACAAACGCTACCGGTACCGGGAAAAAAGTCCTGTTCATGGACGAAAACTTATAATTCATGTTTTCATTTTTTTTTGATAAACTGTGGGTTATCTCTCAGAAAAAGTGGCTATGATTGATTATGAATGAGCTTGAACACGCCCTGGAATGGACCAAACAACCGGTACCTGATGTCCTGCAAGAACTCCACCCGACCCAGCAGCAAAAAGTCATCACCTATATTGACAATCTTGTCAGGTCCAAAACCGATGGACTGGATGAGCTGTACCATGCGATCAGCATGATTGTCAAATACATACCGCACTTCGTGGTTATTCCTCTCATGGTTGAACACATCAAACCGCAGATTGCCGCAGGGGTATGTAAAAAAATGAGCGTCGAACAGGCAACCGGCTACGCCAATGATCTGCCCCTTGACTATTTCAGCCAGGTATCCGGCCACATAGAAAATCCGCTCATGGCAGAGATTCTCGGCAAGATGAAAAAACACCGTGCCGAAAAGTTCATTCTTCACGAGTTGCAGCACCATCTCCTTCATATGCTCGATATCGCCGAACATCTTGACGAACGCATGCTGAAAGTCGTAGCGAAACTGGTAACACTGCCTGAACACGAAGACGATCTTGTCAATCACCCGCACAGAGAAATCATAGAACAACTGAGAGGCATGCAGTAGCGTCCGTTGCCGGGTTGCTTTTGCTGCCGCACGAGGCTTTCTCCAGGCAAGTAGCCGGGAACGAGCCGTACCTGCCCATACGATCTTTTAGAAAAAGACCTATATTGCTTGTTACAAAGATGTGAATACTGTTTTTCATTTTTTCTAACGCAACGGGAGTGCTGTTATGAGCTGGGGAATAGAGGATCAGAAAAAGCGGGAAGATATTTTGTATCTGATGGAACTGTCCACGCAGAAAATGATGGAAAACCCCAACTACGTCAATGAGGTAAAAAAAAGCACCAACGGCTGCTGGATGGATCAAATGTACGGCCTTCAACGATGTGACATCTGCGATCTCGACGAGAACTGCCCGGGCAAGCTTGAAAAATTGTGGCAGGAGTATTGCGAGGCAAACAATATCATCATCATTAAAAACATCGATGATAATTCCTGAATACTGTGCACCTTTATTTATTGCCATGAGCGTTTCAAGAGCAAGGCGAACGGAGCGCAGAAACCGGAGTGTACACAGAGTACATGAGGATTTCGAGCACCGCTCAACGATGCAATTGAAGTGCGGAATAAATAAATAGAGGCGCACTACTTGCTTCGTCTTTTTTTTAAACGTATATTTTTAGCTTTGCTGAAAACCTGAGGCTGTCTTTTTGTTCAGGTTTTCAACCCTCCGTTTGTTTTTTTCAACACTCGCCGATATAAAGCTCTGAAATGAAATGACTATTCATTGGCAGAGGTGGGAATTGCATTTTTTTATTTTTTGAAAGAACGAACAATAAGTGAATCAACAATTCTAAACAACGAGGATATGGTAACATCTAAAACCAGCGTGTCAGTTCTATTTGCCGGTGATTCCGGCGACGGCATGCAGCTCACCGGTACCCAGTTCGCAAATACGGTAGCTGTTTACGGTTCTGACCTCAATACGTTCCCGAACTTCCCGTCCGAGATCCGCGCACCTGCCGGCACCATTGCAGGTGTCTCAGGTTTCCAGCTTCAGTTTGGCAGCAAGGCTGTCTACACTCCGGGCGCAAAGTTTGACGTCATGGTCGCGATGAACGCGGCGGCACTGAAAGCAAACCTGAAAAACCTGCATCATGGCGGCATCATTCTTGCCAACACCGATGGTTTTGACGCGAAAAACCTGAAGCTTGCCGGTTACGGTGAAGACAATAACCCGCTTGAAGATGGCACGGTCAAGGACTATACCGTGTTCGAGATACCGGTTGTAACACTGACCAGAAAAGCGCTTGCCGACACCGGTCTCAGCACGAAAAACATCGACCGCTGTAAAAACATGTTTGTGCTGGGCACGCTCTACTGGCTTTACAACCTGCCGATCGAAACAACGATCGAAACCCTGAAAACAAAGTTCAAGAAAAAAGCCGATGTTGCCGAAGCGAATATCAAGGCTGTCAAAGCCGGTTACAATTTCGGTGACGAAACTGAGATGTTCTCTCAGCATGGCCGTTACGAAGTAGACCCGGCAACACAGAAACCCGGACGTTACCGCCGTGTTACCGGTAACGAAGC
>JANQFD010000065.1 GCA_028278005.1 Chlorobium sp.
ATTGGGGCGGAACAACGACAGTCGGAGATGGAAATATTTCAAAAGTAAAGTCAAGTAGGAGAGGTGTTATTGGTGGATTTATTACCGGCCTTATATTTCCAATTATTTCTGGATTTGTTGTTGAGTTTTTTAAACAGGGATTAACTTGTGATCTTATAAAGAATATTTTTGAGATTTTTGGCATAAATTAAGTTAACCATAATTGTCCTGTATGAAGTCATAACCTCAACGTTGTTCAACGGACTACACCCACTGAGTCGTTGCCCACTCGGCAGTGTGTGAGTAGAGTTGTTCATAGGCAAACATTTCTTTTCTTTTCATCACGGTACGGTTTATTGACAGCAGTTTCGTAGCCAGCTATACCCTGAGAATTCTCATAATTCATTGTTCGTGTTCATGTCCTTCACCGCTGAAAGGTAAATAGCGATGAGGATTATAATCCCTATATTATTGTAGCTGAATCATTTAATCCATTGCCTCTGCTCCACTCATTTGCCGGTTCACCCTGAACAGGAGAACAATTATGAGACAACATGCTATTCTCTTCTTTTTTCTCGCTGTTTTGAGTATGACTGTGTCTGCAGTCGCTGCTGAAAAAGTTGACCGCCTGGATATTGCCGGAGGTGCGGTGCTGATCTCGGCAACGACGGAATACAACCAGAAATGGGCGGGGATGCTCCTCCTGGACGGCTCCACGGACATGGGATGGTGCAGTAAAAAAGGAAGTCCTTATCCGAATACGTTTCTCATCGAGCTGCCCCGGAACATTGCCCTCAAATCATTGTATATCGACAACACCAATGCACAGGAGAGCAGTAATCCCGGTATTTCCGCGAGGCGTTTCAAACTGTCTGTGTCGAACAGCTCCGCGAAAGAAGGATTTACGCCGATTCTCGAAGGTGAGGCGGCCAAGGGAGAAAGGAAAGGGTTCACCATCCAACGCCCGGTTCCCGGTCAATGGCTGAAACTCGAAGTGCTCTCGAACTGGGGGGATCCGCAGTATACAGAGCTGATGGAGCTGGAAGCCTACGGCGAACCGGTCGGGACAGCTGCTTCTCCAAAACCTGTCAGGGGAGTCTACGATACCAATTATAACCTCATGTGGCTGCAGCAGAGCGGTTCACAGATCGAGGGGTGTTACGACTGGGATAACGGCAGGCTCAATGGAACCACCGACGGGAGGGTTATCCGCTTCCAGTGGACGGAAGACGGTCCGCAGATCGGAAGCGCCATTATGGTGCTGACATCGGACGGCAGCTATCTGAACGGTTTGTGGTATGAAAACGGCCGATATCAGGGCTTGTGGTACGGAACACGGGTGACGGACGGCAGAAAGCCCGGGTGCCGGCAGGCTCTGGATTCAGGCACGAAGGATGCCATCGGGCGATCGCTCGACGAGTTGGGCCGGGCCATTATTTACGGTATCTACTTTGATTACGACAAGGCTACGATCAGGCCGGATTCCGAGGAGACCTTGAACCGGATCCTCAAAGCCATCAAGGCACGGCCTGACGTTAAACTTGTCATCGAGGGCCATACCGATGCACACGGAAGCGATGCCTACAACCAAACCCTCTCCGACAAGCGTGCTCAATCAGTGGTGAACTGGCTGGTGTCACACGGTATTGCCAAAGAAAAGCTCAGGGCGAAAGGATTCGGCGAGTCCCGACCGGTGGCCGACAACAGTAAACCCGACGGTCGGGCATTGAACCGGCGCGTTGAAATCGCGATCGATAAATAAGTAGACATACGTCACGGAAAATTGCTGACTCCCGAGAGGTGATTCGTCAGGCAATAGTTGATTTTCCCATGCGTCAGCCCTTAGTTGTTTTTTTGCGTAACGTTCTCTACAAGCCTTATGAGGTTTAGGAGAGAAAGAATGAAGAGTCTTTCTAGATATATAAGAAAGTGTATCAGGGAAGGGACCCAGGTTTCGAGGTTCAATGTGACCTGGGGTGCACTTCTTGCTGCACCAGGGCACATTTTCTTCTATTTTCTCCTGAAGTATGGCTTTGATATGCCATACGAGAATTTCTTCCTTCGGTTGACGGCTTCGGTGCTTGCACTGTTTTCCATGATTTTCGTGAGAATAGATACACCAGTTGCCAAAAAGTATTTTCCGGTCTACTGGCACTTCTCGCTCATATTCATCCTTCCGTTTCTGTTCACCCTTTTTCTGCTGAAAAATGATTTCCATGAGCTCTGGCTCTACTGGGAGATCTTCATGATCTTCGTCCTGATAGCATTTGTTCCTAACTGGCTGATGTTTTTGTTTGATTTGTTTGTCGGTGTGGCCGCAGGTATTCTTTTCTTTGTTTTGACGACTCCCGTCATCAGGCTTAATCCCGACTTTGACATTCTTGCCTATCTGACGGTTATCTTTTTCGCGGTGGTGGCCGGGTATCTTTTCAGCTACAGCAACAGAAGGGGGCAGGTTGCGCTGGAGAAAAACTCGGCACTCCAGGCGCTTGCCGGAAGCATAGCGCATGAAATGCGCAATCCCCTGGGGCAGGTAAAGGTCAACCTTGAAATCATCGAGCAGCAGCTTCCGGGTTATAAGCGGGAAAGATCCAATAAGGCAGCCACAAGGCACGAAGATCTTTTTCAGATGCTCGACAGCCTCTATCAGCATGTTGCGTGGTGCCAGATAGCGGTCAAACGAGGAACCCAGATCATTTCAATGATACTCGATGAAGTCAAGGACAAGCCCATCGACAAAAGCGGGTTTATCTATACTTCCGCTTCTCTCATAACCCGAAAGGCGATTGACGAATATGGTTTCGAATCGAATACCGAGAGGGAAAAAATCATTTTCGACAGCAGTCAGGATTTCATGTTCCGGATAAACGAAACCATGTACATTTTCCTACTTTTCAATTTGATCAAAAACGCCCTCTACTTTCTGGAGTCCCGACCGGAAGCAAAAATTTATATAACACTTGAAAAGGGCGGGCACTTCAACAGGATAAAGGTAAAAGACACGGGCCCTGGGATATCTCCTGAAAACATGGACAAGCTGTTCGATCCCTATTTCACTGCAAGCAAGAAGGGCGGAACGGGACTTGGACTTTCCTATTGCAAACGTGTGATGAATGCATTTGACGGAGAGATTACCTGCGATTCAGTAGAGGGAGAGTATACCGAGTTTATCCTGACCTTCCCGGCTGTTACTGCGGCCGAGCTGCAGGCAAGTCACGATGAACTGATCAGTCAGCACAAAGCTCTCTTCGAGAACAAACGGATACTCGTTGTCGATGATAAGGCTGCGGGCAGAGCCGCCGTGCAGGAAACGCTCCACCCGATGGGTGTTGTTGTCGACGAGGCGGCTGACGGGAAGGAAGCTATCGAAAGGCTGGCGGTATCACGATACGACCTTGTCGTTATGAACCTTGCGATGCCTGTCCTCGACGGTTACGAGGCAACCGAAATGATCAGGAACGGTGAGGCGGGAAAAGAGGCGACAATTGTTCCGATTATCGCCTATACGGAACAGCCTTATGCTGTTGCCCAGGGCAAGGTGAAAAAAGCCGGGATGCAGGGGCTGATAACAAAACCCTGTACGGAAAACGAACTGCTGCGTGAGATAGCAGGGGTTTTTCATGACCTGCAGGGGATTTCGCTGCAGGTGTTGAAAGGCAAATCCGTGCTGATTGCCGATGACTCTGCCGTAAACCGTATTGGGCTTCGGATTCTTCTTGAAAAGTACGACATGAAGGTAGAAGAAGCCTCAAACGGCAAAGAGGTTTTCGACAAGCTCGAACAGGGGCTGTTCGATCTGGTGCTTATGGATATCGGTATGCCCGAGATGAACGGTCTTGAAGCCACACAGCGCATACGTCAATCGGAGGAAGCGAACGTATCGGCTATTCCGGTTATCGGCCTCAGCGGTGAGTCGGAGGAAGCATTGATCAGGCAGGCCCTGGACTCGGGTATGAACGATTACCTTGTAAAACCGGTTGATATGCGGCAGTTGATGGTCAAAATCAGTCAGAACCTGTAGGTGCCTGTTTGCTACGCTTCTGTTTTCCCTTTTATCAGACTCTCATATCGGCTTTGGTATTCGTAAAGAAAAGCTCGTTCCAGTAAGTATTTGTCCATTACTTGCCACATGCTCAAGGACCGTCTTTTTGCAGCTCGGTATCCATGCTGATCGGGGGCTGCATCAGGAGATTGATTGGCTGTGGGATTGATCCTGCGGGAACAACCGGACATTTCCTGCGGTTAGTTCTTTGAGAAAATCGCTCACGTAACACTTTTTGTATTGCTCACTTTACTGGCCATAGGTTATTGTGCCTCTGCGCTTGCGCCGTTGCTGTATAAACGGTTCAGGGAGAATTTCGGATGGATCACCGTGACGTTTCCCCTGTTCATGTTTTTCAGCTTTTTGTCCCGATATCCCCAGATTGCCGCCGGCGAGGTTATACGGGAATCGGTGCCCTGGGTGCCTTCGCTCGGTATCAATGCTTCTTTTCTGCTTGACGGGCTGAGTCTCAGTTTCGTTCTGATCATTTCTCTTATCGGCGCTGCGGTTTTTCTTTACGCAGGCGCTTATATGAAGAAGTATGCAGAGACCGGCAGGTTTTATGTCTACATCGGTATTTTCATGACATCCATGCTGGGTCTCGTGTTGTCGGACAACATGCTCCTGATGTTCTTGTTCTGGGAACTGACCGGCATCAGTTCCTTTCTTCTTATCGGATTCAACCATCACAAGGAGTCTTCGAGAAAAGCAGCCCTGCAGGCACTGCTGGTAACCGGCGGAGGAGGACTGACTCTCCTTTCCGGCATCATACTGCTCTATCAGGTGACAGGCAGCTTCGAGATCTCGTCCTTCTACGATATGAACGGCATTATCACCGCCCACCCGCTCTACCCTGCCATCGCTTTGCTTGTGCTGATCGGTGCGTTTACCAAGTCGGCGCAGTTTCCGTTCCACTTCTGGCTCCCCAATGCCATGGAAGCCCCTACGCCCGTGAGCGCATACCTCCATTCGGCAACGATGGTCAAGGCGGGCGTTTACCTGATAGCAAGAATGAACCACGAGATAGGGGGAACGCCGATCTGGCAGGACACGGTTCTCCTGACGGGGGCGTCGACCATGATTTTCTCCGCACTGTTGGCGTTCAAACAAACCGATCTGAAGAAGCTGCTCGCCTACTCGACACTTGCAGTGCTGGGAACCCTTGTCATGCTGCTCGGTATCGGATCGAAGCTTGCGATCAAGGCCTTTTTCATCTATCTCATCGCACATTCGCTCTACAAGGGGACACTGTTCCTCGTTGCGGGGACACTCGATCACGAAACAGGGACGCGCGACGTAGGGATGCTCGGGGGATTGAGGAAGCCAATGCCTCTGACGGCCATCACGGCGGCACTGGCTTCCTTGTCGATGATGGGGGTTATTCCGCTTGTGGGATTTATCGGAAAGGAAACGGTTTACAAGGCCATTCTCGAACTGGAATATTGGGGAATGTTTCTTGTCGCAGCTGCAGTGCTTGCCAACGCTTTTGTTGTGATGGTTACCCTGTTTGTAGGGTTCAAGCCTTTCTGGGGGAAGACAATACAGACTCCCCGTCAGCCGCATGAAGCTCCTTTCAAAATGCTGCTTGGTCCGGCCCTGCTTGCAGCGCTCGGCTTGCTTTTCGGGATCTTTCCAGACATATTCATTGCTTCTATGCTTGAGCAATCGGCTCAGAGCATCCTGTCGGAGACACTCAGCCTGAAGATCTCCATCTGGCAGGGATTCAATCTGGTGTTGCTGCTGAGTTTCGTGACTCTTCTGCTTGGAGGACTCTTTTATCTGATACGGTTAACAATGTCCGGGCAGGTTGTGCGGATGGGGATGCCGGCTTTCATGAGGCCTTCGGCCTGGTATGAAGCTGTTTTGCGGGGCGTGCTTTCATTTGCAACCATACAGACCAGGTTCTTCCAAAACGGTTACCTGCGGAACTACATCATTGTGGTTATCGTGACCGCAGTCTCACTGGCTTTTCTGGCCTTCTACCGGTCGGCTGAGGCGGTTTCGGTCTCACCCGACTTTTCTATCACCTTCTATGAAGGAGCGCTCGCATTTATCATAGTTGTCGCTACCGGCCTCCTGATCAATTCCCGGTCGCGGCTCAAATCGATTGTGGCACTCGGTGTTCTGGGGTTTTCGATAGGTATCGTTTTTGTCATCTATGGTGCGCCCGATCTTGGCTTGACAATGTTTGCGATTGAAACACTCAATGTTATTCTGTTCGTGCTTGTACTCTATAAACTGCCGGGATTTCTGAAACTATCCCGTTCGTCCAACAGGGGGAGGGATGCGGTAATAGCCGTTTCTGTCGGAGTGTTGATGACGTTGACGGTGCTTGCTGCTTCATCGTTCGAGCTCTCTTCGGGGCTGAAGCAGTACTTTGCCGAAACAAGCCTTCCGGACGGGAAGGGACGGAACGTGGTGAATGTGATTCTTGTGGACTTCAGGGCTATCGATACGCTCGGTGAAATCACCGTGCTCGCTGTTGCCGCCCTGGGCGTTGTTGCACTGTTGAAACTCAGAGCGGACGGAGGAGGGCGATAATATGTATTCCATTATTCTTTCCACAGCCTCCCGATACCTGCTGCTTCTCCTGCTGATATTCTCGGTTTTTCTGCTCTTGCGGGGTCATAACGAACCGGGAGGGGGCTTTGTCGGTGGACTTGTCGCGGCAGCGGCCTATGCGCTTTACTTTATTGCAAACGGTATTGAAGCTGCAAAAACCGTGCTCCGTTTTGATCCGCTCAGAATCATTGCTGCGGGTTTGATCACGGCCATTGCAAGCACACTGCCTTCACTTGTTGCCGGTGAGCGTTTTATGACAGCTTTCTGGATAGACACCGGGATTCCGTTCATAGGCAAGGTCGGTACCCCCCTCCTGTTCGATCTCGGGATCTACTTCCTTGTGCTGGGGATCACACTCAGCATCATTTTTTCACTTGCCGAGGAGGACCGCTCATGACGTTTCTGCTTGCAGTCATTGTCGGCGTGCTCTATGGTGCCGGGACCTATCTTATCCTGAGAAGAAGCCTCGTGAAGGTGATTTTTGGTCTGATCCTTCTCGGGCATGCCGCCAACCTTATGATATTTACCGTCGGGCGACTGACAAAAGGGGCGCCAGCCTTTGTGCCGAAAGGCACCGAGGCTCTCGTCGAACCATTCGCCGATCCATTGCCGCAGGCGCTGATACTCACAGCGATCGTTATCGGTTTCGGCGTGCAGGCGTTTACTATCGTGCTCTTCAAACGCACCTACCAGAGCCTTGGAACCGAAGATCTCGACAGGATGAGGAGCACCGACGAACTTCCGGGAGAAAAGCAATGAACCGGATTGTAATGCTTCCCATACTGATGCCGCTCTGTACTGCGGTGGCCATGATTTTCTTCCGCAGGAGGATCCTGCTGCATCGTATGTTGAACGCGGCAGGGATGGCAGCCATGCTCGGCGTGTCACTGGTTTTGCTTTCGAACGTCAAGGCGGGTGGTATTCTCTCGCTGCAGGTCGGAGGCTGGGAAGCACCGTTCGGCATAACCTTTGTCGCCGATATGCTTTCGTCCATCATGGTGGTTGCAAGCGCATTTATCGGTTTTACCACAGCGCTGTATTCACTCGGGACCATTGATGAAAAGCGGGAGCATTATTTTTACTATCCTTTGCTGCAGATTCTCATGATGGGCATCAACGGGGCTTTCCTGACCGGAGATATTTTCAATCTCTATGTCTGGTTCGAGGTGATGCTTATTTCCTCCTTCGTGCTGCTCGTTCTTGGCGGCAGGCCTCAACAGCTCGAAGGCGCGATCAAGTATGTCACGCTCAACCTGCTCTCTTCATCGGTGTTTCTTGCTGCAGTCGGGATTCTTTACGGAACAGCAGGCACGCTCAACATGGCCGATCTTGCCCAGAGGATTCCCCTGCTCGAGCATCGTGAGTTGCTTTCTGTCGTGGCGGTGCTTTTCATGATCACCTTCGGTGTCAAGGCGGCGATGTTTCCCTTGTTTTTCTGGCTGCCGGCTTCTTACCATACCCCTCCGGTAGCGGTTTCGGCCATATTTGCCGGACTTCTGACGAAAGTCGGGGTCTATGCGATCATGCGTTTTTTCACTACCATCTTCGTCCATGAAGAGGCGGCGTTCATCCATCAGGTGCTGCTTGTTCTTTCTGCCTTCACGATGGCCGTTGGCGTGCTGGGGGCGGTTGCGCAGTACGACATGCGCAAGCTGCTTTCATTCCATATTATCAGCCAGATAGGCTATATGATTTTTGCTCTTGCTCTACAGTCTCCGCTCGCCATAGCAGGAGCATTGTTTTATATGATTCACAACATTGTTGCCAAAACAAACCTTTTTTATCTCAGCGGTATCATCCGTCGCCTGAAAGGCTCTTGGGATCTCAGGGAGATAGGCGGGATCTACCGTTTTTATCCCATGCTCGGACTGCTCTTTCTGGTTCCGGCTCTGGGGCTTGCAGGTATCCCTCCCCTGTCAGGGTTCTGGGCAAAGTTTCTGGTGATCAAGGCAGGTCTGGATTCGGAGCACTATCTGCTGGTGGGGGTGGCCCTCTGTGTCAGTATGCTGACCCTTTTTTCCATGATAAAGATATGGAACGAGGCTTTCTGGAAAGACGACCCCCTCGGAGAGGGAGGCGTTGAAGACGAGGCGTATTTGAAGATGCCGGGTATGAGGAAAGCGATGATCGTGTTGCCTATCGTCATACTGGGAACAGTCACGGTGGTGTTCGGGCTCTGGTTCGATCCGTTTTTCGGTCTTGCAGACAAGGCCGCCCTCGAATTGCTGGATGCCGGTGAGTATATCGATGCGGTGCTGGGAGGGAAGTCATGAATCCTTTCTTGTTCAATATCCTGCTGGCGATCGCCTGGATGATGCTCGTGGGGGAGATTACTGCAGGCACCTTCACCGCAGGCATGGTTGTCGCTTACCTGATCCTTTGGTTTTCCCGATCGGCATGGGGAGAAAGCAGGTATTTTTCAAAAATTCCACTCGTGATCATGTTTGTCCTCTATTTCCTGAAGGAGCTGCTCATCGCAAACCTCAAGGTTGCGTTCGATATCGTTACTCCTAAAGACTACATGGAGCCGGGGGTCATAGCGGTTCCGCTCGACGTTGAAACCGATATAGAAATCACTCTTTTCGCGAATTTCGTCACCCTGACACCAGGAACGCTGAGCATCGACGTGTCACCAGACAGGAAAACGCTCTATGTTCACGCGCTGTATGTCAAGGATGCAGAACAGTTCCGAAACGAACTGAAGAACGGTCTTGAAAAACGGCTGATCGAGGTGATGCGATGAGTTTTATCGAATGGTCTGCACATATATCGGTGATCATAATCGGTCTGTCTATCCTGGTTATTTTTCTCCGTCTCGTGATCGGTCCGAGCATAGAGGATCGGATTGTTGCTCTCGATCTGCTTTCGGCCAATGCGATAGCGTTCATTGCAGTTTACTCGATTCAGAAGAACACCACGACATTCCTGGATGTGGGTATCATTCTGGCACTGCTGGCGTTTCTCGGTACGGTAGCGTTTGCATACTACCTTGGAAGGAGGGGAAAAGAATGAATGAAATTGTAAGCGGTATCTTTTTGCTGTTGGGAACCCTGTTTATTCTGGTTTCGGCAATCGGTATCCTGAAGATGCCCGATCTCTATACACGCATGTCCGCAACAACCAAGGCTTCAACGCTCGGTATCGGTCTGGTGCTTATCGGAACGTCTGTTTACTGGCAGGATTTCGGCATCGCTTCCCGCGCTCTGGCGATCATTGTCTTCCTTTTTCTCACGGCACCGGTAGCTGCTCACATTATCGGCAGGGCGGCATATTTCGGCAACGTACCGCTCTGGGAAAAAACAAAAATAGATGAGCTGAAAGAACGTACGGATGAACCTGAAGAGTGAGTTTTTACGGTAAAGGTATTACATTTATTTTCAATAGCTATACATTGTTACAACGATTCAACCCCAAACAAAGGAGCTTGCAATGGCAGGAAAGAAAAGCTTGCTGAAGGATATGAAGGACACATTTTTCCTCCATCCGATTGCAGCTCATTTCAGTAACGGTCTCATACCGGTTGCTGTACTGTATCTCGTACTTACCCTTCCGGCAGGTGATCAGTTTTTCGAGCATACGGTCGAGCATCTTATCATCATTGTGCTGCTGGCCATTCCGGTCTCCTTTTTTTCGGGGCTGCATGACTGGAAGAAAAATTACAACAGGGCGAAAACCCCGATATTCATGAACAAGATCCGGTTGTCGATTGTGCTCTTCGTGCTGGTTGCGGCCACTGTGGTCATCCGTCTTTCCGTTCCCGAAGTGATGTACCATAACGACTGGCTGCACTGGGTTTACATCGCTCTTCTGTTTACGACTTTGCCTGTGGTCACGTTGCTCGGCCATTACGGCGGGAAACTGTCAGGGGCTGCAAAGATGGCCGCAGCCCGCCGTAAAAAGTGATCTGCTGTCAGATTTCAGCGACAATAAACCTAAGGCTATCCCTGCCATGCATTGTTCTCCCGGCACTCTGCAAATGAGCCGGTTGCGATAAAAAACAGGATTCAACCAAGCCATGAACAAAAAATATGCTCTTGCTTTCGTAAGCATGACAGTTTTTTTGCTTGTTTGCATGTTTACGACCGATGCTTTTGCGGTAAAGAAACGGTATGTATTCGGCGGAGGACCGGCAGGCGGTACCTTCCAGGTCGTGGCCAATGCGATACAGGTCTACAAACCGGTCAAAGGCATCAAAGAATACATGGTCAGGGCGCAGTCTTCGGCAGGCTCGATCGAGAACCTGCGCCGGGTGAATTCGGGTAAATCGCATTTTGCCGTGGTATACTCGGGCCATCTCTACCAGGGGAGAAAGGGTATGCTGAAAAACGACCCGAGGAAGTATAGAAATGTGATGGCGGTCGGTTATCTCTATGGTGCCCCGGCCCAGCTGGTGGTTCGGAAAGGTTCGGGTATCAGGAGTGTAAAGGATTTGCCGGGAAAGAAGGTTGGTGTGGGAAATGCCGGGTCAGGTGCGTTTGCCAACTGTGAGCTGTTTTTTTCCCATCTGGGACTTTGGAACAAGATCGAGCGCAATGCAATGGGCTACAACGATGCTGCAGCGGCCTTCGGAAACCGGCAGCTCGACGCATTCTGGCTGTTTACCGCTTTTCCCAGCGGGGCTGTAATCATGGCTTCCCAGACAAACGATATCGATCTTCTGAGCCTTGAGGCCACAGCGTTGGGCAGCGGGTTTTACGAGAAATATCCATACTTCACAAAAGTCACCATCCCCGGTGGAACCTATCGGGGGGTTGAAAAGGAACGGTACTCCTTTCAGGACTCTGCCCTCTGGGTAGCCAATGCCGACGTACCGGAGGGTGTTGTCTACAGGCTGCTTTCGCTGGTATACAGCGAAGAGGGATTGGTACACATGATGAACCAGAAAAAAACCTTCAGGGAGATGAGCGTAGAAAACGGCGTGAACGGCATTGTGACTCCCATGCATCCCGGTGCAGTAAGATTCTGGAAGGAGAAAGGAGTGCTTTGAAGTGTTTGAACGGCTGCACAGGATTGAAAAATTCATCTTCGATGTTTTAGCCCTGGCGCTTGTTCTTTTCTATGCGTATTCGGCGCTTCTACAGCCCGCCTCTACCGAGTATCATCGGGGGATCTATATTCTCATCACCTACATCCTTGTTTTCCTGCTCTATCGGTCTCAAAACCCTCTGATGAGGCTTGCGGATTATTTGCTTGTTGCGCTCTCAGTGTTTTCAATCGGCTACTGGATTCTGAATTTCGAAGCGATCAACTATCGTGTAGGAGCCGAAACGGAGCTCGACACCATTGTTGCCGTTATCGGGGTGCTTCTCGGGATAGAGATTGCACGAAGGGTCGTTGGTAACGTGTTCGTGTTTATCGGCGGACTCATGCTTGTCTACGGGGTATATGGAGCGCATGCACCGGAACTGTTCGCACATGCCGGAGACAGTTTTCCCAATCTCTGTACCAGTATTTTCTATAAAAGCGACGGTGTGTTCGGGATCATGGCTAACGTACTGGCTACCTACATTGTGCTGTTCGTGATTTTCGGGGCTTTTCTCGAAAAATCCGGGGCAAAACAGTTTTTTATCGATTTTCCCCTTGCCGCATTCGGTCACCGGACCGGGGGACCGGCCAAAGTTGCGGTTATTGCAAGCGGGCTTTTCGGCTCGATTTCGGGAAGCGCAATCGCCAACACAGCCTCTACAGGTGCCTTTACGATCCCTATGATGAAAAAAGCCGGTTTCAGGCCGCATATAGCCGGAGGGATAGAGCCGGCAGCCTCGATCGGAGGTATGTTCATGCCGCCAATCATGGGCGCTGGCGGTTTTATCATGGCCGAGCTGACAGGAGTATCCTATGCGGTCATCATGCAGGTGGCTGTCGGCCCGGCATTGCTTTACTTTTTCAGTGTATACCTCATGGTGCATTTTGAGGCGAAAAAACGCGGGTTGACAGGTGAGCGTTACGGTGAAAGCGCTCTGGCCATACTTAAACAGGGCTGGTATTATACTCTGCCTATCGTTGTTATAACGGTGTTTATGTTCCTCGGATATTCCCCCGGCTATGCAGCGGTGCTCGGTCTGCTGAGCTGTATCGCCGTGAGCTGGATGCGGAAGGAAACCCGGATTGGTTTCAGGGCCTTCCGGGAAGCGGCCCGATCCGGTACCGAAAACAGCCTTCTCATAGGATCGACAGTCGGCGTGATCGGTATCATTATCGGAGTGCTGAACTACAGCGGGCTTGTATTGACGTTCGCTGACATCATTATCGAACTTGCCAGGGGGCAGCTTTTTCTCACCATTCTTTTTATAGCGATTGCTTCGCTGGTGCTCGGTATGGGTGTTCCCGTAACAGCTGCCTATCTTATTACGGCTGTGGTTGCCGTGCCGGCCCTGACCTATCTAGGGGTCAATCTGATAGCGGCGCATATGATCGTCTACTGGCTCTCGCAAGACTCGAACATCACTCCTCCGGTCTGCATCGCTGCGTTTACCGGTGCGGCCATCGCCAAGGCGGACATGTGGAAAACCGCTTTTTCCGCCTTTAAATTTGCCAAATTCCTCTACCTCGCCCCGTTCCTGTTCGGTTACGTCCCGGGTTTTTCGCTTAACGGTTCCTGGTCCGATATCGTGATCACCTTCCTGGTCTGCATGGCGGGAACGTGGCTCTATTCATGGCTTTTGAGCGGGTTGTGGTTCGGAAAAAGGCAGGATGTCCTGTAGTGAATAGTAATGATAGGTTCTGTCGTCCGACATGGCGACGAGGATCCCTGAAGGATATTCAGGCAGAACAAGCCCTGTCGCTGCTTCAATGCCGTCGGTTTCAAGAGCACTTGTCATGACAGTTTTTACCAGTTCATGCCGATGGTCCGGGCGGTTTCTCGGATAAAGCCTGAGCTTTCCTGCTGCCTGGTCCGAAACGATGATATAACCGTCCTCAGAGCCGGTTTTACATATGGCGATCCCTTCGTGATCTTCTGCAAAACCTCTGGTTGCAAACAGGGCGAGTTCACGGTCTCTGTCAGGGGCACCAGGATCGGCATGGTATTTTCTTACACCGACACCTTCGTCTGAGTAGTAGACATAGCCCAGTTCGTTGTCGACGGCAACGGCCTCTATTTCCTTTTGGCCGCTCCAACGGCCGAAAGCACGAACTTTTTCAGCCGTAATGAAGCCTTTGCCACTGTCATCGAGCCGGTACTGCCAAAGGTAGGTGCCGTCCGGCCCCTCTTTACGGCTGACGATAACGTACATGATCCCGTCGGCCGGCCTTTGGTAGACAGCAATCCCCATGGGGGCATTCTGTTCCTCTCCCGCGAACACCGGGATGCCTCCATTATCCAGAGCGGTCATGTCAGGCAGCCGGAAAACGCGTATTCTGTTTTCAAGCCTTTCGGTAACGACGGCAATATCGACAGGTTGGCCGTTCAGGGAAAAACCGTAACCGACATCGATGTTGTTGGGTCTCTTAATGCCGCGAACGGTTTTTTCCTCGATAGTTTTTCCTTTAAGATCGAACACATACACCGAGCCTTCCGCATCCTTGTCGGTTGCAAGGATCAGGCTTCCCGCAGGATTCTCCCTGTTGAGCCAGATGGCAGGATCTTCACTGTCAAAGCGGACAGGTGCGGTGATCACCTTCGGGGTAATCTTTTTCTCCCCGCCCGGTACAGCGCAGGAGGAAGCAAGGGCAATACCGGATATCAGCGCTCCCAGGTGCAAAAAGGTTCTGTTGATCATGGTGTTACTGTAGAGAACTGTTCGTGAAAAGGTAAAGTACAAGAAAAGAAAGGGCTGAACTCGTGAAAATTCAGCCCTTTGCCCGCGTGAAATATGCGGTTTGCCTCAGAAGTCGGCCTTTACGCCAACCAGGAACCGTCTGTCATACCACTCTTCCTGGGCAACGTACTGTTTATCGCCCTGATAGAAGCGGAGCGGCTGGTTGGTAAGGTTGCTGATCTCGAAATACAGCTGCACGATATCGTTGAAACGGTAAGCCCCGTTCAGGTCGAGGTGGAACGCGCTGTCATAGTAGCGGTCTTCCCATTTGTTTTCCCCGATAGAACCTTCCTCAGCATCAATGAAGTCGCTGTGGTAGTTTGCCGAAAGGCGGATGTTAAACGGTCCGTTCTCGTAAGCAATCGATCCGTTAGCGGTGTGCTTGGGGCTGCCGGGCAGCGGCAGGTCGTCATCCTCGCGTCCTTCGATGTTGAAATTGTCGATGTCGGAATTCGTATAGGTATAGTTAAGATACAGCCCCAGACCCGGAATGAACGGCAGCTGGAACTGCGCAGCGGCTTCAGCGCCCATGAGCGTTCCGTCACCGGCATTGACCGGCTGGAACTGCTCGAAGGTTTCCCCCGAATAATCGACATCTTCCTTTTTGGTGATGATGAAGTCGCTGATTGATTTGTAGAACACGCCTGCAGAGAGAATACCGACATCGCTCAGGTAATGCTCGATCATCAGGTCGATGTTTTTCGAGAGCGTCGGTTCAAGGTCGGGGTTGCCGATTTTGATCTCCTCGTCTTCAGCAACGATTTCCTGGTATGGAGCGAGATCGAAGTAGTTCGGTCTTGCCAGAGAGTGTGTATAGGCAAGCTTGATGTTGGTGAACTCGTTGATCTTGTAGCGCAAGTGGATATACGGCAGGACGTTGGTGTAGTCCGAAGGGCTGCCCTTGACCGCTGCAAGAGAGTCTTCATCTGCAAAGTACTTGAATGCGTTGTACTCGTTGCGGGTATGCTCGAGCCTGACGCCGCCGAGAAGGGTTGTGTTATCGTTCAGGCCGCAGGTTGCCATTGCATATACCGCCTTGACCTGCTCTTCAGCATCGAAATTTCCGGCAAGCTCTTCCTTGACAGCCTCTTTTTCGAAATCAGCGGATTCAAGATCGAGCCCCCCAAGAAACTCATTGGAGACAAACACTCCTGATCTGTATTTGTCGCCCGGCAGGAAGTTGTCCTTTGTTTCATCTTTCAGGTTCGCGAAAGCAAGGCTTTGGAAAGCATCTTCGTCAGCCGGTTCGTATTCGTAGAACTCGTTATCCCTCTCCTTCTTTTTGTCCCGGATCTTTCCACCGAACTTGAGATCGAGGCCGTCGCAGACCTTGTAGTTGAAGTTCAGCCCGAAATTCTTGTCGATGTCTTCGGTGTATTGATGTTCTTCGGTCAGCTCCTTCAGGCTCCAGGTATCGCTGTTGCTGACACCTCCGGATACATCGGGATTGAGCAGTGTAACGAACGGGTTTTCAGCATCACTGATATCAACCGAAAACGGTTGATTTTTTGCTCTGAAGTTGATATACCGTTCATTGGGCCGGTCTTCCGAGGCTTTTGAATATGATGCCTGCCAGTCGACATCGAGACTGCCGAAATCATGGTCACCACTGAGGGTGAAGGACATCATCCGCTGGTCTTCGAGCCGGGCGTCTTTTTCAGTTCCGCCTTTGGTTTCACGCTCTATCGTCGCCAGGTCCTCATCAAGATCCTTGTACTTGGTACGGAAACGGTTCTCGAAGTCATCTCTCCAGTTGTAGATGCCGTTGAACTTCAGTACATGGTTCTCGTTAAAACGGTAGTCGAGTCCCCCGGAAAAGCTCCTGCGGATACGCTGCACGTCGTATTTTCTAACCTGGAACTCCTTGATTCCCTCTATGCCGTCGTCTCCGGCATCCCACTCGGCTTCGATGTTGTCCGAGCCGAAATCGTTGTTGTCATAGGAGAAACTCAGGAGGAGGCCGAGTTTGTCATCCGCGAAACGGTTCCCGTAGGTGCCGCCGAACTGATAGCGTTCACCGCCGGTTCCATCGAGCAGGTTCAGACCTCCACCTGCTGTCAGAGAGATTCTTTCTTCGGTAGGAACCTTTGTGACAAGGTTTATCGAGCCACCGATTGCATCGGCATCCATGTCGGGCGTCAATGCCTTGGTAACTTCTATTGTCTGAATCATATCCGCCGGAACAAGGTCAAGCTGGATTGTCCTGTTTTCCGCTTCGGCTGAAGGGATACGTTCGCCGTTGATAGTAACCGAGTTGAAACGAGGCTCCGTTCCGCGGATGTGGCCGAAACGGGCTTCACCCTGATCTTTGAAAACACTGATGCCGGGAATTCTTTTCAAGGCATCGCCGATATTGGAATCGGGAAATTTGCCGATCTGGTCCGATGCAACGACATTGGTGACATTGACATCGTTCTTCTGCTGGTTCAGGGCCTTTGCCTGTCCCTTGAGGAATTCACCCACAACGGTGATCTCCTCGCTGACAACGACACCGGGTTTCATCCGAATATCCTTTCTTACCGTTTTGCCGGGTGAAAGGGTTACGGGATAATCCCCTTTTACATAGCCGATATAGGACGCTTCGACAACCGCCGAGGCTCCGGAAACGTTTTCTAACCGGTAACGGCCGTCCTGGCCGGTGACCGTTCCTTTGGATGTTCCCTTGATTGAAACGTTGACCCCGGGAAGCGGAAGTCCGTCAACATCGTCGACCACTCTTCCGGTGATGGTGCTTGAAGACATGGTGCCGGTAGCTGCCTGAGCAAAGGCTGAGACCGGCATGCCCCAGCCCAGCAGTACCGCAAGGCAGAGATAAATGAGTGCCGCTGTTTTTTTCATTTTTTGAATTCCCTTATTGTTGGAAAGCCTCTGAAAATCCCCCCATGAAACCAGGTGCCCTTAGGTTATCGCTTTGGCGGTTCACTGCAAATACCCGACGTGTAACATTTGTGTAAAAGTCTTGTTGAGAAATTGTTGCCTGGCGTGTTTATGCGGTACAGGGGGTTCTGTCGGGCAGAATGTTCCCTTTGTCATTGAACGACAGACAGGGAAGCATATTGGGGCCGCATGTGGAAATTTCAGAGGAAAGCCGTAAAAACTTCCAGCTATTGAAGTCATGCAGGTATGTTGCTCTGGTGTCTCAGTTGTGAGACAGTTGTCGCGTTAACGGGATGATTGTCTGATGCTGTCATGGGGCAATTTCTTCCTGGCCACATTATGGCTACATCTTCTATGTTGTTTTATGGCATGATGTTATGATGCTGCGTCCAAGGTCTGGCATGGTTTTTGACCTTTTAATGTAGCGTAGATCATTAACCCCAAACACCACGATCATGGACGCCAGCAAAGCAATGTATCGCTCTCCTTCCGTAACAGAGGAGAAACCCGCCGGAAACAAAAGGCTTCAATGGCATCTGCTTCTGCAGATCGCGGCTGCAGATGCCGTCTTATGGGTATTTCCCGACCTTGCCCTGAAGTCCCTGGGTACCGTATACGGTCTGGGTGCAGTTGAAACGGGAGGATTTGCCCTTTTTGCCAGCATTTTGTTCATCCTGGTCATGATGAATGCAACGGCAGCGGCGGGCAGAGCCGGACTATCCCGCTCGACGGCGTTGATTGCGTTCTCCGCATATGCGTTTTTGGCCTGGATGGTACAGGCAACGACCGTTCTCTATGTTTCCCTGGGTTCTGCACTGGTGCTTTCAGTCTTGCATCTTACTCCTGCCATACAGCTTCGAGGCAGAATCGAAAACATGGCGCTGGGTCTCCTTCTGGCTGCGACTGCCCTTGGGCTTGTCGAAAGTTCATCAGGAACGGTTTCTTTCCCGGCTGCTCTTATGGTGCTCGGTTATCCGGTAGTCAACATTCTCGGTGTTGCGGTAAAACGCATGCTGAGCGGCGGCAGCCCATACGTTCATGACCGTTCGCACATGCATGACGCCATGATTTCTGCAGGCAAGAAGAGAGCGGATATCCGTATCTACAGTATCGGCATATCTGTCATATGTGCCCTTGTAGCGGTGGCAGCGGTTGTGGCCGGTCTTTCAGATGTGATGCTGTATGCTGTCATGGCCGGGATCCTGATTATCTTTGTTCTCGGCTAAAGGATTGCGCCGTCTGCTTGCCTCGCGGGAGTCGGCACCGTATCTTTTATCTGGAGCAGGTTAACAGTATCAAGCAAACCGGTGTTGTTTTGAGGAAGGTCCTTATAGTTTTTGCACATCCCGCATTTGAAAAATCACGAGTCAACAGAATGCTCATCGACGGGGCAGATGATATCGAGGGAGTGACGTTTCACGATCTGTATGAGGAATATCCCGATATGGATATAGACGTGAAAGCCGAGCAGGAGCTGCTTATGAAGCATGAAGTCATTCTTTTCCAGTATCCTTTTTTCCTGTTCGGCGTTCCCTCGCTCCTCAAGGAGTGGATGGATCTTGTGCTGGTTCACGGATGGGCATTCGGCAGAAACGGTAATGCCCTGAAAGGGAAATGGGCGTGCCATGTCGTTACTACAGGAGGCAGTAAAACTTCATACACAAAGGAGGGATACAATCGTTTTACCATGAGAGAACTGCTTGCGCCTCTGGAGCAGGCCTGTTGTCTTTGCGGGATGCAGTTTTTGCCTCCATATGTTATTCATGGTACCAACGTCATGAAACCTGAACGGATTCAGCAGCATACAAAGCATTACAGGTCGATGCTGCATCTTCTTGCCGACAAGAGTTTCAATCCGGAGAATTTACAAGGCCTCGACAATCTTATCGATCAATTCAGGAAAGGATGACGGCTCATGCATGAGGGAGGTTTTTTATTTCAGGCGTTTGTCTATCTGACCGCCGCAGTTGTTTCAGTGCCCGTGGCCAAAAAGCTCGGCCTTGGATCGGTGTTAGGGTACCTCATAGCAGGAATCATTATCGGTCCTTTTGTCCTCGGACTTGTCGGCAGTGAGGGCCAGGATGTGATGCAGTTTGCCGAGTTCGGCATCATCATGATGCTTTTTCTAATCGGACTCGAGCTGGAGCCTGCAATGATCTGGAAGCTGAAAGGTTCTATACTCGGCATGGGTGGTGCTCAGGTATCTGCAACGGCTTTGCTCCTGATGGCGATTGCGCTCTTTTTCGGTCTTCAGTGGCAGACAGCCCTGGCGCTCGGTCTTGTTCTGGCGCTTTCTTCAACGGCGATAGTGCTGCAGACGCTGCACGAGAAAGGATTGATGCAGACCGACGGCGGACAGAACTCCTTTTCTGTACTGCTTTTTCAGGATATTGCGATTATACCGATTCTTGCGCTCCTGCCCCTGCTTGCAACAGGTCATGTTACGGATCACGGATCTCATGGAGAGAGTGGTCATGGTGCAGGTGCGACATGGATTGACGGACTGCCGATATGGGGGCAGACAGTCGCAGTGCTTGGCGTTGTTGCCGGTATCATACTTGCAGGAAAATACCTGATCAATCCGGCTTTTCGTCTCATTGCAAAAACCAGGCTTCGCGAGCTGTTCACCGCCGCGGCTCTTTTGCTTGTTGTTGCAATTACCATTCTGATGGGCAAGGTCGGGCTGAGTCCGGCGCTCGGGGCCTTCATAGCAGGCGTCGTGCTTGCTCAGAGCGAATATCGTCATGAGCTTGAAACAGACATAGAACCGTTCAAAGGGCTGCTTCTCGGACTGTTCTTTATCTCGGTAGGGGCATCGATCGATTTCAATGTGGTTACGGCAAACCCGATCCTGATCATCGAGCTGGTGGGAGCGCTTCTTTTACTCAAATTTATCGTGCTTGCGGTTATCGGAAGGATTTTCGGGATGAGCTTCGATAATATTCTGCTTTTTGCGCTCGCTCTTGCCGAAGGCGGTGAGTTCGCATTCGTGCTTTTT
>JANQFD010000066.1 GCA_028278005.1 Chlorobium sp.
AATGAGTTTTTGCCTATACTACGACGACCGGTAAGAAGGTTGCCGGACCATTCAACAGATCAACATTCCCTCGTCTGACATGGTGATAAATGGCCTCGATATACTCCTGCAGGACACGGATCAACTGAAAAAACGGAACATCGCCCTGATTGCCAATCAGACATCGGTAACCCGTGACCTGCACTATTCCTGGCTGGAACTCCGGAAACAAGGGATTACCCTTACCAGGATCTTTTCTCCTGAACACGGCCTGTTTTCAACAGAGCAGGATCAGGTAGCCGTAACCATGCAGCCCCGCACAGGCTGCGATGTCGTAAGCCTTTATGGCGATTCAGCCGCATCGCTCATCCCCGATACAGGATTTCTGAAGGATATCGATCTGGTACTTTTCGATATCCAGGACATCGGTTCGCGATACTATACCTATAGCAATACGCTCGCTCTTTTCATGGAAGCCGTACATGGTCTGGACATTGAGATTCTCGTGCTTGACCGTCCTAATCCGCTTGACGGACAAACTGTCGAAGGTCCTCTGCCAGACCCCGTATACCGTTCATTCGTCGGAGTGCTTCCGGTGCCTCCCCGGCATGCCATGACTGCAGGAGAACTGGCTGCGTTGTATCGTGACAGGAACAAACTGGACGTAAACCTCCGCGTTGTCTGTATGCAGGGATGGAAACGCTCAATGCATTTCAGTCAAACAGGGCTTCACTGGGTAGTTCCTTCTCCCAACATGCCGACCCTGGAAACAGCCATGGTATATCCGGGCATGTGTCTTTTCGAAGGCCTCAACGTATCTGAAGGAAGAGGGACAACAACTCCCTTCCTGCACTTCGGCGCGCCGTTCATCGATCCGGAAGCTCTTGCAGCAACGCTTGCCTCTTTCGAATTGCCGGCGGTACGTTTTCGTCCGACTTATTTCAGACCCTCTTTCCACAAGTACAAAAACGAAGTTGTCGGCGGCATCTTTCTTCATGTCACCGACTACGAAACGTTTCTGCCGTTTGCAACCGGTATAGCGCTTACAAAAGCCCTTCGGGAGATGTATCCGGCCGATCTTCGTTTTCTTCGGGAGGTTTACGAATTCAATGACGATTTTCCGGCTTTCGATCTACTCTGCGGCAGCAGCAATGAGAGAACCATGATTGAAAACAGCCGGTCTTTCGCAGACCTCCGTGAATCCTGGAAAGCAGATGAAGAGGTGTTCCGGTCCCTTAAACAAGAGTATCACCTGTACCACTAATACCATGCGATGAGCGCGAAAAAAAGAGAACATGCAGACTCTTGACCTGACCATCATCATATGTTTCCTTGCCGGGATGGCAGGTTACGGAATCTGGCAAGGCCGAACCAACCGCACAACCGGAGATTACTTCCTCGGCGGGCGCAGGCTCCCGTGGATCGTGGCCATGCTTTCCATAGTAGCCACAGAAACGTCGGTCCTCACGTTCGTCAGTGTTCCCGGTATCGCGTTCAGGGGTGACTGGACATTCCTGCAGCTTGCTCTCGGATATATCGTCGGCCGCATGCTGGTCAGCGCCATACTGCTCCCCGTCTATTTCCGCCTGGGGGTCAGCTCGATTTATGAGGTTATCGGTAACCGCTTCGGCACTCACATGCAGAAACTCGCCTCGTCGGTGTTTCTGGTGACAAGAATTCTTGCCGACGGCGTCAGATTTCTTGCAACCGCTGTCGTTGTCGAAGCGGTTACCGGATGGTCTCTGTCCGCTTCGGTACTGATTATAGGTATCGTCACCCTTATCTATACCCTCTCAGGAGGAATACGAACCATCGTCTGGATTGACAGCATCCAGTTCGTCCTGTACCTTTTCGGCGGGATTGTAACCATCATGTTCATCTCGGCCAACCTCGATACAGGGCTCCCCCAAGCACTCGGCTCGCTTGCCGAAAAAGGAAAACTGACAATCATCAATAACGACTGGCGACTCTTTTCCGAGCCGTGGGCGTTTTTCAGTGCGTTTATTGGCGGGATACTCCTGTCGTTTGCTTCACACGGAGTGGATTACATGATGGTGCAGCGTGTGCTCGGCTGTAAAAATCTGAACGCAGCAAGAAAAGCCATGGTTGGCAGCGGGGTTTTTGTGTTTATCCAGTTCACGGTATTTCTTCTGGCAGGCTCGCTGATCTATCTTTTTCTTGGTGATATCGATATCCAAAAAGATCGTGAATTTGCCTCTTTCATCGTCAACCATCTGCCCTCGGGACTGAGAGGACTCTTGCTTGCCGGCGTTCTGTCGGCCGCCATGTCCACCCTCAGCTCTTCGATCAACTCGCTCGCTTCATCGACGGTTACCGATCTGCTCGGGGGCAACGCTTCACTGAACCGCTCCCGACTGATAAGCTTCTGCTGGGCCGCGGTGCTGATCGGCATAGCTTTGGTCTTTGACGAAAGTGATAGCGCTATTGTGATCCTCGGCCTTAAAATAGCGTCTTTCACCTACGGGGGGCTGCTTGGCCTTTTCCTTCTTTCAAGAAGTGAATGGAAGTTTCATGGTATAAGTCTCGGCCTGGGTCTGCTTGCAGGAATGGGAACGGTATTCGCACTGGAGTATGCAGGTATAGCCTGGACATGGTATATAACGTTCTCCGTACTGGCAAACATCGCTGTAACCTGGCTGACCGAAAACGTCATGAGAGCGTTGTCCGGAAACAATTGATTGCGGAACAAAAGCTTTGCTAATCAATGAATATTTCTCTAAATTTGCTACATATACCTTTAGTACATCCCAATCCTAACGGGAAACGAATATGAACAAGAACTCAGGGGCCTTCGTAAACGGGGCCGAAGCATATGGAAGATTCCTTGAAGTCTTCATAGATGGTCATTGGTGGGTTGTCGGTGACGCTTTGGAAAATATAGGTAAGACAACAAAACGCCTTGGCGCGAATGCTTATCCTTACCTGTATGGCGGTGGAGGATCTGCCGGTCTGAAAGGCTCATCCCCCGAAATCTCGGGCTACGCCAACCCCACAAAATCGGTCGAGAAACGATTCAAGGACTGAATCCATCTGCAATGGCAAGAATTCCAAAGCAGTACTTCCTGTAAGGTTGTACTGCTTTTTTTATTCCTCTATCCGATAATCTACAACCCAATGGTCGCGAAGTTTGTTCACTGCCTGATCCCTCTCTTGTTACTGCTCCATATACATTTTCCTGCAACGGTACGCGCAGCGGACATTGACCTGCAATCCCGCTTTATAGGTATCGTAACGGCCTCTCTCAACGAAAAATGGCAGATACGGGCGGGGATCACCCGTATTTATTTCAACGATATATCCGAGCTTGAACTGCAGTCTTTCTATGCAGGCCCCTATTATACCATTTCCAAAGGGCTGAAAACAGGCCTGGAATACCGCCATATGGATAAGCAGATCAATGGACAGTGGGTTCCGGAAGACCGGGTGAGTTCGGTGCTTGTTCTCAGGAAAAAGTATTTCGACTGGCATGTTGTCCTTAGAAAGAGACTTGAATACAGATCGAGGGCGAAAGGTTACGGGGTAGAGTGGCGCGGCAGAAGCTTTTTGAAGATTGCCGCCCGCAGAGACTCTTTTATTCCCTACCTTTCCAACGAGTTGTTTTACAATATCGGTAAAGGCCGGCTCAACAGATACAAATTCCAGATAGGAGTGGACATACCGGTTGCCGAAAAGCTGAAAACCGGAATCTATTATGAGTATGAAACCGAGAAGTTCAGCCGTGAATGGGAAGGACTTCATATCGTAGGGTCATCTCTCGTGCTCCTACTTTAAGGGCAAAAACGACGCCGATAATAGTATAATCTGTTAAAAAGATGGTATTTTTAAGTATTCATGAAATAATCGAACAATAATCATAAATCCATAACTACAGGAGAACACGTACCATGGCAAACGAAGGAAACGTCGATCTTGCACAGGCTGTCAATACTGCGGTTCAGAATCTCGGCAACCTTGCCGCTACACCTGTCAAGGCTCTGGACAGTACCATCCAGTCGCTCAGCCCAACCATTGAAAACCTGAACAAAAGCCTTACCGGTGCGCTTGAAACCGGAGCGAAAACAGCAACCGACACACTGAATTCTCTTTCGGATCCGCTGAATAAACTCGTGTCTACAGCCGGCGAAGTTGCCGTTAAAGGAATCGAAACCATCGGCGGCGTCGGCCAGAAGGCTGCCGAAGCTGTCGGCGCTGTCGGAAACAGCGTTCTTTCAATTGTTCAGTCTGCGGTAGGCACCGTTGGAAACGCTGTTTCCTCAGTGCTTCCGATAGGCAAAAAGCTCTGAGCTATTGAATTTGGGCGCACAATACGTTTTTAGAGGTGCCCGGATATAACGTTGACAAGCCTTCCGGGGGAAGGCTTGTTTTTTTGGTAAAAAAGCGCGTACAGCACGTCTCAATCCGCCAGACCGAACCTTCCGCATAGTTATATCTGCTGCCCGCGCTTAAAGAGGTCAGCTTGCCAGCTTGTCGTAATAAGGCTCGAGGCTGTTCTGCTGATGCTCCTCTTCGCCTTCGTTGATCACCTCGAAGGTTTTGTTTTTCGCTTTGTCTGTCCAGAGCGAAACCACCAGAAGTTCAGCAACGTCACCGCGGTTTATCCATCCGCTCCACAGTCTGTCTCCCTGATCGACATGAAGATCATGCAGCAGCGGACCGCCGTCTTTCAAACCTCCGGGACGAACAATGGTATAGGAACGACCCTCCTTGCCAAACACGTGCCGCAGATGTTCCTCGGCTTCAAATTTCTTGCTGAGAACTCCTGCAAACAGGTTAAGCGGATGATACCATTTGGTCACCGCCATCGAACTGACAAGTCCGAAATGCTTGACCCCTGCCTTTGCAGCCTGATCGACAAGCCGCATGACGCCGTCACGGTCAACCTCGCCAGGTGAAGCATCGCCAAACACCTCGCTCGATCCAAGTGCCGAGATAACCGCTGTGCAGCCTTCAACAGCCCTTGCAACGTCTTCATCGTTCTGAATCTTGCCTTCAACGATTTCGACATCACCCAATGCCTTTGCTTTTTCGGCAGTTCTCGAAAGAACTTTAACAGGAACCCCGTAATGCTGCAGGCGTGAGACCACCCATCTTCCTGTTTTCCCGGTTGCCCCTGCCACCAGGACCTTTCCATTATATTTTGTCTTTTCTGTCATGATGTTATACCCTCCCAAGCGGGACTATGAACACCGCTTTTATTTCAACTGATCAATTATATAATCGTAACGCATCCATAACATATTTCGTTTCGGCGCACCAGTTCCGGCACAAGTTTTCCGGACAATTATGAATCCTCTGCAAAATTTGCTTTTTTCTCCTCACACCAGAAACGG
>JANQFD010000078.1 GCA_028278005.1 Chlorobium sp.
GACATTGGTGCCGATCTCGATGGTAGCCGCGCTCGGCGTATCGTCGAGCATCGTCAGGCAGGGAACTTTCATAACGGTCGACTCGACCTGTGCTGCCGCGGAATCCGTCATGACAAACAGCGCATCCTTCACCAGCCGCAGCATTTCGACATACCCCGGATATTGCGTCACCCGGACTCCCGGAACCGCATTGAATTCGGACTCCATCTCATGCTCCTGAAAAACAGTACCGACTTCGGGATCAACCAGCATGATGACCGGATATCTGTCTGCAACAGCTTTTACAATACGCACCATTTTCTTCAGAACCGCCATGTCGTCAAGTGCAGCCGCGCCGTCGAGCGTGACAAGCACATATTTCTTCGCTTCGATTTCGAGATCTTCGACAATGGTCGAACTGTTGGCTCTGCTTATAGTGGCGGCAAGACTGTCTATCGCCATTTCGCCGACGAAAAATATCCGCTCTTCATCGTAACCCTCATTGATAAGGTTGTACTCGCCGCTATGCTCGCTCACAAAAAGAATATCAGCTACCGCATCGATGAGTTTCCTGTTGATTTCTGCGGATGATCTTCGGTTGTAGTCCCGCATGCCGGCTCCGATACAGGCAACCGGAAGGCTGATTTTTGCCGCCGCAAGTGCAGCGGAGAGGGCAACATCGTCATCGCCGCCGATAAGGATGAGATCCGGTTGTTCGCCGAGCAGTATCTTTTCAAAAACCTGCATTGCAGAAGCGGTCCGGCCAGCCGGCGTAACCCCTGAAGCGTCTACTGTAAGAACAGAACCGGATATCCCGAAAAGCTTTGCAAGATCATCTCCCGTGCCTTCGCCGCCCGGCAGAGGTGAACCGGCTGCAACGGCAACGCCATAGCCGCCATGTTCATGCAGAGCCTTGTGTAAAGGGAGCACTTTCAACAATCCTTGACGATCACCGGCGATCAAAAGTATCTTTTTCACGAGAGAAAACCTTTTTACATTGTTTCAAACATGTTCAATCCGTACATCGATGACAAAGGGACTCGTAATACTTGCGAAAACAGTGCTCTTTCTGGTGCTGTTCCAGGCAAGCACGACCTTCGTGTGGCTGAAGCATAATACAGCCTGCGCGGAAAAAAAGAAAATTATTTTAAAGCAGGCCGACCGGCTGCAGGGCGGTGAGGCGCGTTCCCCGGAAGGCAGGGTCGAGCCTGTGCGCTCGGTATCCGGCAATGTGATATTTGAGCACGAAAACATGCTGCTTGCATGCGAAAAGGCGACCGAGTTTCTTGAAAGCGGCATTCTACAGCTCGAGGGAAACATCTATATGACCGACCAAAAGCTCGAAGTCTATTGTGACGATGCACTCTACTATCCCGATACCGAGATCGCCGACCTTGAGAACAATGTCAGGGGAAGGTTTATCGAAAACGGGCTGATAACCAAATCAAAACGGGCCTTCATCAACAAACCTGCCAACCGGATAGATTTGTATGGCGATGCAATTGCATGGCAGGATGAACGGCAGCTCAGCGGGGACAGTATCCAGGTGCAGCTCAGGGAAGTGGAAGGCTCGACAAGTGTTGAACAGCTCAGGGTTATCGGCAATGCTTTTTTCGCTGCAAGAGATACCCTCGATCTGACCAGGCCGCTCTATAACCAGTTGAGCGGCAAAACGATGCTCATTACGCTGAACGACCAGGAACAGTTGACCGGAATACAGGTTGATTCACAGGCACGAAGCCTCTACTTTTCATACGATGACGATTCGTCACCGTCCGGCGTCAACTTTTCAAGCGGTAACACGATCCTTATGTCGTTCACCGGTGGCGTACTTGACCGTATAAAGGTCCGCGGTAATGTCGAAGGCAAGCAGTATCCCAACAAACTGAGAGGAACTCCGGGAATCAATCTGCCCGGTTTCAGGCTGCGTTACGATGAAAAACCGGAGTTTTAAGCGCAAAGAAAAAGCAAAGCCTCCCCGGACAGGGAGGCTTTTGTACTTGCTCTATGAATAGCAGCTTACTTGGCGAGAGGGCATGTACCTGTAGGACATGAACCCGAAGAAGCGCTTTCGCAGCTCTTTTCGCTGTAATCGTTTTTGTGGAATCCCGAACCTTTGAGCAGAAATCCACCTTCTGCACTGATGACACGTTCTAACTTTTCCTGATTGCATTCCGGGCACGTCTTCAAGGGATCATCGCTCATGCGCTGAAACACTTCTTTTTCGCATCCACACTCTTTGCAACGATACTGATAGGTTGGCATTGTATGAGTACCTCCGTACGCTATTTCCGGGTCCCTTTCACGCTGACGCACAGCACGATGACCAGGGAAACCCTCTGGCTATTAATAATTGTTGTATACTGTCGTATAATCCTTGGTTCTAACCTGACGATACCAGGCTCGGATATATATAATTATTTTCCAGAATAAAAAAATCCTTCCCGTGCTCACGAGAACCCGGTGTGTTGTTCTAAAGGAGATAAAGTTCAGGGATCAGTCCAAAATATGCTCCCTGTATACCCGGGATTTCGGCCGGATATCGGTTATTCTCAAAGGAGCAAGAAACCCCAAAAACAGGCTTTCAGGTCTGTTCAGCTCAGGCAATCTGCTTGAGGTGGTCATCTATAAAAAGAACAACCGGGATATTCAGGTTGTCAGCGAAGCACGGATCATCCAGAGCCCGATGACCGCTGAGCCGAGTATCGAACGGTTCACCGCTGTGTATCGCGTTATTGAAACGGTGAAACATTTTACCGGAATCGAGGAAAAAAACACCCCTGTCTTCGACCTGCTTGCCCGGACCCTCGAAACATTATGCCTCCCCTGCCGGAACGCCGACGCTGCGGCTGCCTGGTTTCTGCTGCGGCTTGTCTCGGACATGGGCTTTGAACCGTCGATAGAACACTGCGTCCACTCCGGCCGCCCCATCATGCCTGTGCTGCAGGACGGGTCGGTGGATACGCTTTACCTGATCCACGACCCCGGAGGTGTTGCCCTGAACCGGAAAAACGCTTCACGGGAGTCGGCCTGGCAGCATTTACCCGCAGAGGTATACCTGCTCATGCGATCACTTGCCGCAATCGATATCCGGTCGGTCGACGAGCTGGACGCACCTCCTGATACAAGCCGGCATTTGTGTGATATTTTACAGAACTATTGCTCGGTGCACAGTGACCAGCAGACACCGGGAAAAAATCGCAAGATCATCGGACAGATCCTCGACCGGGACCGGATGGTGTAGTTTCCCTGTCATGAGATTCCGGGTTTCATATGTTCGCCAGTATTTCTATCTTGAACGTTTGTTAATCACACATCATGTATTCTTGTAATCTTTAACCGGATTGGTAAATATGCCTCAACTAACCAGATCAGCAGAACTTTTCGAACAAGCGAAAAAGACTATTCCCGGAGGAGTGAACTCTCCGGTACGCGCATTCAAATCAGTCGGCGGAACGCCTATCTATATGGCTAAAGGCCAGGGAGCCTATATGACCGACGTTGACGGCAACACCTATCTCGATTATGTCGGATCGTGGGGCCCGTTCATTCTCGGCAGTATGCATCCGAGAATTACGGCAGCTCTGGAAGAAACGCTCACCAAAGTCGGCACCAGTTTTGGCACGCCGATCGAAATGGAAATTGAAATCGCCGAACTTCTCGCCGAGGTCGTCCCGTCGATTGAAATGGTACGTATGGTCAACAGCGGCACCGAGGCAACCATGTCGGCCGTTCGTCTTGCAAGAGGCTATACCGGCCGCGACAAGATCATCAAGTTTGAAGGCTGCTATCACGGCCATGGCGACAGCTTCCTCATCAAGGCTGGGTCCGGCGCCCTGACGCTTGGCGCTCCCGACAGCCCCGGTGTAACAAAAGGCACGGCCAACGATACGCTCAACGCAAAATACAACGATATTGATTCCGTCAGGCTTCTTGTCAATGAAAACAAGGGCAACGTTGCCGCGATCATCATCGAACCCGTTGCAGGCAACACCGGTGTGATCCCTGCAAATCCTGACTTTCTGCAGGCGCTTCGTGACCTGTGTACAGAAGAAGGCATCGTTCTGATTTTCGACGAGGTGATGTGCGGCTTCCGCGTTGCTCTCGGCGGTGCCCAGGAACGCTACGGCATTAATCCCGACCTTACCACCATGGGTAAAATCATCGGCGGCGGCCTTCCTGTCGGCGCGTTTGGCGGCAAACGTGAAATCATGGAACGCGTCGCCCCTCTCGGCGATGTCTACCAGGCAGGCACCCTTTCGGGCAACCCGCTTGCACTGACAGCCGGACTGGAAACGCTCAAG
>JANQFD010000129.1 GCA_028278005.1 Chlorobium sp.
GTGGGTAGGGAAGGATTCGAACCTCCGAAGACATATGTCGACAGATTTACAGTCTGTTGCGTTTGACCGCTTCGCTACCTACCCCTTTTTCTGTTCCAACCCGAGCTGGTGATGGGACTCGAACCCGCAACCTGCTGATTACAAATCAGCTGCTCTACCAATTGAGCTACACCAGCAACGCTCAAAAAAACAGGGCAGGTAATATACTTCTATTATACCAAAATCCAAAAAAATTCGATGCAATTCAGGGCTTTTCGCATAACGGGCATTCCGGGGAGGTTACATATCACCCTGGGACTTGAAAGGCGCCAGAAAAGCAGCGGTTTTCAATACTGCGGCCCTGGGAAGAAAACGCTGAAGGAAAACAAGCAAAAAGTCGAGGAACGTGGGAAAAACATGCAGCTTGTTTTTGAGAAGCCCTTTTATTGAAGCTTTGACCACTACGGAGGGATTGGAAACCGGCAGAAGACTATGCTCGGGATATTGACGAGCCCTCGTATGAAATCCGGTTTCGATATAACCCGGACATACAGCGATAACCTTTATCCCCTTGTCCTTCAGTTCCTCATGAAGCGCTTCGCTGAGCGTAATGATAAAGGATTTTGTCGCAGCGTAGAGAGCAAGGCAGGCAACCCCCTGAAAACCACTGATCGATGAAACATTGATGATTTCCCCTTTCTTCCGCTCGATCATATCAGGGACAAAATGACGGATTATTCCTGCAAGAGAACAATTGTTCACCTGGATCATTTCCTGCAGTTCCTCGATCGGCATGGTGCCGTATTCACCTGCAAACCCGAAACCTGCGCAGTTGACGATCAGTTCGACCCTGAGCTCCCTCTCACGACAAAAATCATAAATCTTTCGGGGGCTTTGGGGATCGGCAAGGTCTTCAGCGCATATATAGATGTCAGGAACGCCCGAGGGACTCAGCTCGGCAGTCAGTTCCTGAAGTTTGCTCTGCGAACGCGCAACAAGGATCATATCACTGTTACGTCGCGCAAATTCGCGAACGAACTCCTTACCGATTCCGGTGGACGCTCCGGTTATCAACGTGTACGACATAACTTCATGAATTGATGGCTATTGGGGCGGATCGACCCATCGTCCATGTGATTTGATCAGCTCGACAAGCTTTTCGACAGCATCCTTTTCCGGTATGTTCGATTCCACACATGCTTTTCCCACATAGAGACTGACCCCGCCTTTTCCCGAACCTACATAGCCGAAATCAGCATCCGCCATTTCTCCGGGACCATTGACAATGCAGCCCATGATGCCGATCTTCAATCCTTTGAGATGGGACATCCGGGATTTGATCACCGCTGCGGTTTTCTCAAGATCAAAGTAGGTTCTTCCACAGCCGGGGCATGAGATAAACTCCGTTTTAGACATACGCACCCTGGCCGCCTGCAATATGTTGAATGCAAGGCCTGCTTCTTCGCTACCGGGAAAATCCGTTTCCAGGCCAAGCATATCGCCTATACCGTCGCAGAAAAGGGTACCGCACTGTATTGCACACGCAATCAGCGTCTCAAGACGCCCCATGTTTCTTGCACGATAGCGGATCACCAAAGGGTAGTCGAGACCTGCATCGTTGAAGTTGCCGACGAGATAACGATATGCATATACCGCGGCAGAAGAATCGACGGAAAAGAGAACGCGCTGCATCCCCCGGTCTTTCAACTTCGAGGCGATCTTCGTCAGAACTTCCGCAGGTACGTTTACCGAAGCATTTTCATGCACGAAACAAAACTCGATCAGGGCACCTCTGTCATGAAGCGAATCGAAAAGATTCTTCTCGATCATCTCACCCTCTTTGATATCAACACGCACCCTGTCAACAATATCCAGCAGTCCACCGGCAAGCGCAAGATCTTGTACCGCAGCCCCGATACGGTTCCGGTATTCTCCCAGTTCGTCGAGAATTGTCCCCAATGTCTCAACCTCCCCGGGTGAGGATACCGGAACCGTTACATGCTCCGATCTGACCACCGCATCGGGGCTGCCAAAAGCGAGCCTGCTCCGGAGTTCCTCGAGCAACGTTTCTCCGCTTTCGGCATGCTTGCCGGCTGTTGTTTCGACAATCGGCAGATTCTCCCCCCCGATGTTGTCCGGGCCTGCAGCGATTACCCTGGTTCTTCTTCTCCGATAGCTGAATGGATCGAAAGGAGGCATTGCAAATGACGACTGTACCGATTTAGGCTCTATAAGCTCGTTCACGGGAACATGGGCTTTTTCCCCTTTCACTTTCCAGTAATCATTGTACTTTTTAACCAGTGCAAACCCGACCGGCACCTCATTGACAGGATCCTCGGTCAGGGAAACCCTTATGGTATCGCCGAGACCCTCCTCGAGAAGCGCCCCTATACCCATGGCGGATTTTATTCTTCCCTCGTCACCATCTCCTGCTTCGGTAACACCCAGATGAAGAGGATATGCATGACGAAGTTCCGTGTCGGCTTTCACCACCAGAAGCCTGTAAGCCTGTATCATAACACGGACATTGGAGGACTTCATTGAGAAAAGAATATCGTGATACCCTTCATCCTCGCAGATTCTGGCAAATTCAAGTGCCGCTTCAACCATCCCGTCGGGAGTATTTCCGTAACGACTGACAATCCGGTCTGAAAGTGAGCCGTGGTTGGTACCGATCCTCATCGACACCCCGTATTCCTTTGCTTTTGCAATCAGGGGGACAAACTCCTCCCTCACTTTTTCGTATTCAACCCTGAAAGCCTCATCGGAATAGTCCTCGTTTGAAAATTTCCGGGTGTTGGCATAATTCCCCGGATTGATCCTGACGTTTTCGACGAATTCCACAGCCTTGAGGGCGGCCTTTTGGGAAAAGTGTATATCAGCAACCAGAGGGGTTGTTATACCGTCCCTGCGAAGCTGATCGCGGATAAACCTGAGGTTACCGGCATCTTTTTCCGTAGGCACCGTCAGCCGGATAATCTCGCAGCCGGCTTCATAAAGTCTCCGGCATTGCTCTACGGAAGCCTTTGTATCCATGGTATGGGTTGTCGTCATCGACTCCACTCGTATGGGCCGGTAACCGCCGAGGGATATGGGTCCGAAACCAACCTCACGGGTCATTCTGCGCCTGTAGTGGTACATTGCTATCGGAAAATGCTGCATACTGCTTTTTCAGTAACCTCTTTATTCCTTTGGTGAATTATTCAGGATAGGCCCTCCCTGACTTTTGAGGCCTGTAGATATCGTTCTCGACATTTTCTACTTTTCATCCTCGATAATAAACAGGGTTTCTCCCTCCCTGGAAAAATTGTATTTCTCCCTTGCTACTTTCTCGATCGTTTCAGGATCATGTGCACTCTCAATTTTCCCGGTGTTCTCGGTTATTTTTTGTATTTCCTCTTCATGTTGCTGCCGAAGAGCCCGGTTTTCGGTTTCCATGCGCAGCCTGGCCACAACACCGTAATTGCCAAACACAACCCAGAGGACAAAAACTCCTGCAAGAGCGAGCAGAAATATTTGTCTGGGGTGCGCCCTGACGTATAACCATATGTCTGCCATATACTGCTTCACTTTCGCACCTCACTGTTTGGGCACCTCTGTTAATTTGCTGCGCACCATGATTACTTCGTTGTCCCGACCTGTCGGGATCGAAAAAAAAGAACCCTCGTTACGAGGGCTCAAAGTTGTATCTTTATACCCGGAATGCTTTTGCGCCCGGATAGACCGCTTCTTCTCCCAACTCTTCTTCTATACGCAGCAGTTCATTGTATTTTGCCATGCGATCCGAACGGGAGAGACTGCCGGTTTTAATCTGCCCCGCGTTGGTGGCAACTGCAATCTGTGCAATGGTTGTATCCTCGGTTTCCCCGCTTCTGTGACTGATAACTGAAGTATACCCGTTCCTTTTGGCAAGGTCTATTGCCCGCAGGGTTTCGGTCAGGGTTCCAATCTGGTTTACCTTGATAAGAATCGAGTTGCCCACTCCTCTCTCAATACCATCAGCAAGCCTGCTGGTGTTGGTCACAAACAGATCGTCGCCGACAAGCTGAACGCGTGAACCGATTTTCTCCGTAAGCAGCTTCCATCCTTCCCAGTCATCTTCAGCCATACCGTCCTCTATGGAAATAATAGGGTAATCCTCACACCATTTCTGCCAGTATTCAGCCATTTTTTCGGATTCAAGTTCTATACCCGAAGATTTTTTGAAAACGTATTTTTTCCGGTCGGCATCATAAAATTCCGAGCTTGCAGGATCAAGGGCGATCATAACCTGTGCATCACCAAGCCCCCCTGCATTTGTTGGCGAACCTGCCTTGTAGCCTGCCTTTCCGATGGCTTCAATCACCAGTTCGATAGCCTCCTCGTTCGATCCGAGATCAGGCGCGAAACCGCCTTCGTCACCGACCGCAGTACTGAGCCCCCTGCTTTTGAGCAGCGCTTTCAGTGCATGGAAAATTTCAGCACCGCACCGCAACGCGTCCGAATATGCGGTAAAGCCGATAGGCATGATCATGAATTCCTGGAAATCGACCGTATTGTCGGCGTGCGCTCCACCGTTCAGCACGTTCATCATCGGCACAGGCAATGTATTGGCGAGTGTACCGCCTATATAGCGGAAAAGCGCCAGTCCCGAATATTCCGCTCCGGCTTTCGCACAGGCAAGAGAAACACCAAGAATGGCATTTGCGCCGAGGTTTGATTTGTTTGCTGTCCCATCGAGCGATATCAGGGTATTGTCTATCTCGGTCTGCTCGGTTACCTGCATGCCCCTCAGACGATCATTGATGATCGTATTGACATTGTCAACAGCTTTCATCACGCTTTTACCAAGATATACCCCCTTGTCACCATCACGTAATTCGACAGCTTCGTGTATGCCGGTCGAAGCTCCGCTGGGCACTGCAGCCCGCCCGTATGAGGTTTCTGTAAGAACATCTACCTCAACGGTAGGGTTTCCCCGAGAGTCAAGAATCTGTCGGGCGATAACATTGGTAATTAATGGCATGGTGAAGTTCTGTTTATATTTAAACGCAGTAAAAAAGATACATAAAGGCTGAGTCTCTTCCGCTAAACATAAGAATATATCATCTATTCGCCAGCTTTTCTCCAATGCCGCCCCAGCTTATAAAACTTTTTTTTACTTTTTCTTTTATCGGCTGTAATGCAATCGTCTGACAACAGCCCTTCCAATTTTTTGTCCGGCTTTTCGTACCCGGGAAACATGCATCCGCACTCAGGAAATGTGCATGCCAACCGGAGAGAGAGGACGAACAATCAACTCAGGCAACCATAAAGGAGTCCTACCTATGCAAGCTGTTCAACCTGATCACATTCGCAACATTGTCATCACCGGTCATGCCGGTTCAGGAAAAACAATGCTCACCGAATCACTTGCCCTTTCGATGCAGATCACCAACCGACTCGGGACTGTTGAAGAGGGCACAACAATCTCCGATTACGCAGAGGATGAAATAGAAAAACAGCACAGTCTCAACTCAAGCCTCATTCACGGCACATGGAACGGACACAAGATTAACATTATCGATACACCGGGTTTGCTCGACTTTCACGGGGATGTCAAGTCATCGATGCGGGTGGCCGACACCGTTCTTCTGACAGTCAATACGTCGATCGGGGTCGAGGTGGGCACCGATCTTGTCTGGGAATACACCCAGGAATATTATAAACCGACCATGTTCGTGCTCACCAAGCTGGATGCAGACAGAACAAACTATTCAAAAACCGTAGAGGAACTGCAGGAACATTACGGTCACCTTGTAACACCGATACAGTTCCCGGCTGAAGAAGGGCTTGGGCACCATATTATTATCGACGTCCTGCTGATGAAACAGCTTGAATTCAGCCCTGACAAACCCGGCAGCATGACCGTCTCCGATATACCCGACCTGTATAAAAAGCGCGCCGAGGAAATGCACTTCAAACTCGTTGAAGCCGTTGCCGAAACCGATGAAGAACTGATGAACCGCTATTTCGATGTCGGCAACCTGACCGAAGACGAATTGCGCGCCGGCATCAAATCAGCCCTGCTTACCCGAACGTTTTTCCCTGTTTTCTGCACCTCTCCCCTGCATCTCATCGGTTCCGAACGACTGCTCACGGCAATAGTCAATCTCTGCCCGTCTCCAATCGAACGCGGCCCTGAACACGCATACTGCAGTATGGAAAACAAAGAAACGCTGCTTGAACCCGATCCTGCAGGGCATACCGTAGCGTTTATCTTCAAAACCATGTCCGAACCCAGGGTTGGGGAAATCTCCTATTTAAGGGTGTACTCAGGTCATATTGAGACCGGTCACGAGCTCATCGATGCCCAGACCGGACAGCTTGAAAAGATTGGCCAGGTTTATACCATGGAAGGTCAGAAAAAAGTGCCTGCAGAAAAGCTTCTTGCCGGAGATATCGGCATGGTCGTCAAGCTCAAGGATTCACATACCAACGATACTCTCGCGGATAAAGGAACCGACTGCCGAATAAGTCCGATTATTTTTCCGGAACCTTTGCTCGCAACAGCAATCGAACCGGCCGCCCAGGGAGACGAAGAAAAGATCTCGTCGGGACTCCACCATCTCCATGAGGAAGACCCCAGTTTTTCCATTGAGCACGACATGGAATTCAACCAGACAATTATCAAAACACTGGGTGAAACACATCTCGAAACAATCATAAACCGTCTCGAGAAAAAGTTCAATGTTTCGGTCACAACCGATCCCGTAAAAATTCCCTATCGTGAAACAATACGCGTTACCTCGTCGGCACAGGGGAAATACAAAAAACAGTCGGGCGGTAGAGGCCAGTATGGTGATGTATGGATAAGGATAGAGCCAACCGATCGAAACTCGGGCTTCTCGTTTGCAAGCGAAGTTGTAGGCGGAGTGGTTCCTACCCGTTATCTCCCTGCCGTGGAAAAGGGGTTGCGGGAAACCGTCGCTTCCGGTGTGCTTTGCGGATGCCCGGTTGTTGACCTGAAGGCGGTTGTGTATGACGGCTCCCACCATCCGGTTGACAGTTCCGAATTCGCTTTTAAAATTGCGGCAAGCATGGCGTTCAAGGCGGCTTTTGAAAAAGCAAAACCTCTTTTGCTCGAACCCTACTATACGCTCAGTGTCAGGACACCTGAACAATATACCGGTGAAATCGTCGGCGAGATATCGGGCAAAAGGGGCAAAATCATCGGCATGGATGCCGATTCACGTTTCCAGACGGTCAACGCACATTTACCCCAGTCATCGCTCAGGGATTTTCATTTTCAGATGGTACGTCTGACACAAAGCAGGGCGCGCTACAGTTACAGTTTCAGCCATTATGAGGAAGTGCCCCAGGATATCGCAAGCCAGATTATAACAACGCAGGAAGAAAAGCAGGGGTAAGTCTTCATTGTGAACCCGGCGGCTGTCTTTGGAACCTGATTACCGGGACAGCCGCGTTCGCACAACGTTTTTCGATCCCGACCCCGAAGCGCTGTCGCGCAGTGACGAGTGACGAGAAACCAGTGACAAGTGCTCCG
>JANQFD010000139.1 GCA_028278005.1 Chlorobium sp.
TCGGGCGAAACGCCGAGCAGGATTTCGATAAGTCCGCTGTAGCCTTCCTCTGTTGAGGTCTCGACAGCTATGCCTTCAATCGTGTTGTCCTGGTTATATGCTTCGTAAAAAGTGGTTTGTTCGGTTGTAACCGTGTTGAGGCTGTCAAAAGCAAACGGAAAAATCTGTTCGATTGCTTTTCGTTTCATTTGTTCCTTGGCAATTGCTATCGGTTCACGTGTGAGATCCTCCACGACAGCAAGCAGCGTGGCGCTCAGTATGCCGACAATAGTAAGGATAATTATTGGTCTCATGGTGTTTCCGGCTTCTTTTTATTTTCGGCTTTTCTGTCGTTAAGATCCCAGCGGTCGATGAGCGGGACAAAGGAGTTCATGATGAGGATGGCGAATGAAATTCCTTCCGGGTACCCTCCCCAGAGTCGGATTACGGCGGTAAGCAGACCGCATCCAAGCCCGAAAAGCAACTGGCCACGAATGGAAAGCGGAGAGGTCACCATGTCTGTTGCCATGAAGAATGCCCCGAGAATCAGTCCGCCCGTGACCATATGGAAGGCGGGTGAGGCATAGGTTCCCGGATCGATCAGATGAAAAAGGCCGGTAAACAGAAAAACGGAACCCATAATGGTCAGAGGTATGTACATCGTGATGTACTTCTTGTACCATAACCATGCGGCGCCAGCAAGCAGGGCGAGGGCTGACGTTTCGCCAAGGCTGCCGGTCATCGTGCCGTAAAAGCCGTCCATGAGTGAAAGTGAAGCGAGCGCAGCTTGAACGCCATCAGTCTTCAGGATGCCGAGAGGCGAGGCTCCGGTTTCCATATCTACCATCATGTCAAAAGAAAAAGGAGCTGGTATCGGCCAGCTTGTCATAGCTGCCGGAAACGAGATAAGCAGAAACACCCTCGCGACAAGGGCGGGATTGAAGACGTTGAAGCCAAGTCCTCCAAAAGCATGTTTTGTGGCCACAATGGCAATAAATGATCCTGTCACTGCCATCCAGAGCGGCAAGTTTGCGGGTACGTTCAATGCTATAAGCAGGCCTGTAACCAGTGCGCTGCCGTCAAGACAGGAATTCGGTTTGTTTCTTGCCTTGTCCATGAGCCATTCGAAGGCTATACAACTGATAATGCATACCACTGTCAGCACAAGTGCTCTCATCCCGAAAAGGTAAACCGACATGACTGTCGCCGGAGCCAGGGCGAAGGCGACATTGTACATGACCGATTCGATGGAGTCCTTCGATCGGACAAATGGCGCATTTGAGACTTTAAGGTTGACTGATTCCATAGATGTAATACTGATCCTTTAGGCTGATTTGCGTTTCTGGCGGTTGTTGACAAGCGCCTTGGCATATTTTATCCAGTGAACAAGCTCTCGTTTGGAGGGACAAACATAGGTGCAACTGCCGCATTCAGTACAGTTTGCAAGGCCGAGAACCTGGATTTCATCGAAATCCCTGAGCTGGGCAACATTTGCAAGAAGCCATGGGGCAAGTCCCTGCGGGCAGACGTCAACACATTTGCCGCACCGGATACAGGTCCGCTCCCGTGCTTTTTCGATTCCTGCATTGTTGACAAAGAGAATCCCTGATGTGGTCTTGACGACGGGCACATCAAGCGTGAACAGCGCCTTGCCCATCATCGGTCCGCCGGAGATGATCTGGTTTGTTTTTTCCGTTGATTCTCCGCAAAACCTGGTAATATCCTTGAAGCTTGTTCCTATGACTGCCCTGATGTTTTTCGGCTCGGCGATTTCCATGCCCGAGACGGTTACGATACGGTCGATGAGCGGTTTGTTCTTGCAAACAGCTTCATATATGGCAACGGCAGTTCCGATATTCTGCACCAGACACCCCTTGTCAAACGGCAATTCTCCCTCATCTATCGTTCTGCCGGTAATTGCGTTGATCAGCTGTTTTTCCGCTCCCTGCGGGTACTTGGTCTTCAGGGATACAACTTCGATGCCTTTTGATGAAGCAATGCGGGAAAGGGCTTCAATCGCATCTTTTTTATTCGATTCGATGCCGATGTATGCTTTTGCCTGTCCGGAAAAGAGCGATGCGATAATCTCCAGTCCTTCTACTATTTCCTCTGCTGATTCCAGCATAAGCCGGTGGTCTGCAGTCAGAAACGGTTCACATTCGGCACCGTTGAGTATAATGGTGTCGATCTGCTTGTCGGGAGGAGGGGAGAGTTTGACGTTGGTTGGAAAACCTGCGCCCCCCATGCCGACTATTCCTGCGTCTTTTATCTTTCCCAGTATTTCCTCTTTTGAAAACTCCTGCCACCTGACAGGATCGGTATTGAGTCCGTCTGCCCATTCATCATTTCCGTCGGAAGTGATGAAAACCGTCATGGCATACTGGCCGCCAGGGTGAGGGTGCGGTTTGACAGCCTTGACTTTACCGCTCGTGCTCGCATGAACGTTTGCCGAAATAAATCCATCTGCTTCGCCTATCAGTTGACCTTTTTTTACCTCGCTCCCCATTTTTACTACCGGTTTTGCCGGCTTGCCGAGGTGCTGGTTGAGAGATATGGCCACTTCTGCGGGAACAGGCATATCCTCGATAGGAATATTTTCAGTGAACTTGCTTTCAGGAGGGTGAATGCCCCCTGTCTTGAATGTCTTCATTTATGAGGCTTTTTTTTGTTTCACTTCTTTTAGATCCTGCTCCAGAACAATGCAGTTTACCTTGGTCGGGCAAACCTCGATGCATTTACCGCAAGCGGTGCATTTTTCCTGAATGATTCTGGCAAGGAAATTCTCAATGACGATGGCGTCATCGTCGCAGACCTTGACGCATTTCTGACAGGCGATGCAGCCGGCGTCACAGGCCTTCTTGGTTGCTGCACCCTTGTCGTGCGAGTTGCAGGCGATATAATAGCGTTCGGCTTTCTTCTCCTGCATGACAAGTACACCGGTCGGACAGGCCGGAATACAAGCGCCGCACCCCGTGCAAAGGTCTTTATCAATGATGATCAATCCGTTCTCGAGATGCATGGCCCCGAAATCACAGGAAGCGATACATGAACCAAGGCCTATACAGGAGTAACGGCACTGTTTGGGTCCGACATAGGTTTGTGTCGCGGCCCAGCAGTCCTGAATGCCGAAATACTCCGCAGTTTCCCTTGCGGTGTCGTTGTCGCCCTGGCAGAGTACAACAGCTGTTATGGGTTTGGGTTCGGCCATGGTGATGCCGAGTGTGGTGCCAAGCTGTGATGCAAGATCGGGTCCGCCGACAGGACAGGACATCGAAGAATCCCTGGTTTCAACAAGAACCTCGGCAAACTGTCCGCAACTCGGGTACCCGCAAGCACCGCAGTTGACGCCCGGAAGGATATCGTTGATGATGACGACCGTGGGGTCTTCTTCAACATGAAATTTCTTTGAAACATAGAAAATTATAAAGCCGAGCGCCATAGCAACCGAACCCAGGCTTGCAACGGCCGGTATGAATGCTTCACTAATCATGCGTTGTTATTTAATTCCTGTGATATAGTAGTACGTTTTATTCTTCAGTGA
>JANQFD010000150.1 GCA_028278005.1 Chlorobium sp.
CGTAGGGCTCATGAAAATACCACCCATATGCATCAGTTTGCTGAAGGGGAAGTACATGGCAAGAATGCAAACGAGGAAAAGATGGACATAAAAAATCGCGCCGATACCCTCGGGAAGCGTCAGATTGAAATGGACAAGATTGATCATCAGATCTTTTACCGACATGATATCCACCTTGTCAATATAGCGCATAAAGATACCCGCAACAGCAATTGCAATGATCATAAACAGCGGGAAAAAGTCGGTCGGAAGCGATATCAGGCGAACTTTCGCATCGCTGAAGCGCCGAAAAACAAGGAAGGACAATCCTGCAAGAATAACCGCATCGGTCAGGTAAAAAGCAGGCAGCGTGACATCGAGTATACCGTCAAAATCTTCAAGAAGCTGGACGAAACCAGGTACCTTGGCAATAAAGAAACGGTAATGGCGAAGCACAATGACCAGCATCGACCAATGAAATGCAAGCCCGGCAAGCCAAAGCCACTTGCTGGAGCCGTAGGCAAGTTTCGGTCCCTTGTGTATCTCGGCCTTGGTGTTTCTGAAAAGAGAACGGAAAAACAGCACTTCGGATAACACCCGTGCAACCGCTTCGAAGAAATTTGACGGACTTTCCAGACGATCCGGTTTTACCCAGTCGAGTGACTTTTCCTGTCCGCAGGTCGTCGGAATTCTGAAAGGTACAGGACTTCTCGCCCAGTCAACCACCCGGTAGACAAATCCACCGAGAAAAACCACGATTGCAATGTAAGGTATGATCATACCGAACAGGAAATCAAGTCCGGCAAACTGTACTGCTACGTAGGGAACAAGCGCTAAAAGCAAAACCAGTACAAAAGGCAATACAGCTTTTTTCATGTTTTGGTCCTCCTTGACATCATGAATGTCTGCCGTGTGCTTTCTTCGACTTTTAGCTGATAGATTTTTTCACGGTGTGCCATGTAACTATCAAATGCTTCGAGTGTGAGATGCTCCATATGTGTTTGTATATCATCCCAGTGTTTCTGTTTCAACTTCCCGGGAGCAATGTCTCGCAGAATCGATTTCAGTTCAAAAAAAAGGGACATTGTCCTTGACGGCGGAAAATCCTGAACCGCAAGGATACGGATTACCTTGTTCAGTGCCTCATGATGTTTTTCAGGAGGTCCATCGATTGCATCCAGTAAGTCCTCCAATACTTCTGATAATGCTTGTGCCAGTGGTGTAGAAGTATGCATTTTTTCAGGGAAAATAGCAAGCACGATCGCATGCCAGCGGTCAAGAATATGCGCCTTGTTTTCCCTGATCAGCCTGAGGCACTCATTATTCATAAAACAGCGTCTATCAGTCAGAGCCAGCTGTTGACCTGATGCTCTTCAACAAGCTCGACAAAACCTTCGTAGTCGACACTCTTGACACCTTCAGTCGTCGAAGAGATGCCTCTCGCCTCGAGATCAGGCTGCAATGCATAAACAGGATTGTTTTGCAAGGTACTGTTGACAAGATCTGAAAATTTGTTTCCGGCCTGGACGGCGTAGACGCCGTCTTCAATAAACAGGAGAGGATCTCCCGGCTGGAGAAACCTGATACATGTCTCCAGCGTGTTGCTTTCAAATGGAGATTTATTGATGGTGTGTAACATTCTTGGGTAAATCTTGTGATGCTGAAAAATTAACGTTTAATGAGGAACCACGACATCCTGCTCGTTCATGAGCTTGCCGATTTCCTCAGATGTAAGAACTTCGACATCCACAAGCAGATCGTCTTCAGCCAATCCGCGTTCTTCAAGCGACTCCTTGTCAACATAGAGCTTTTCAACATCATACATATCGAGAGCCATGAATGTTTTGGCAAAACCTTTAATTCCGATGCCTTCAGTATCCTGATCTTTTTTCAATGCGTAAACACCGTCCCCGATGAACGCAACGGAGAGATCCTGTTCGTAAGCAGCCATGATCAGGATCATCTCGAGACCTTCATAGGTATAAATTGAACCGTGAGGCGCTCTGCGCATCACGTGCATGATCTTTTTTACGTCTTCCATTATTGTAGAGAATACGGTTTAGTCTCCAAAAGTTACTAATCTGTCATTGCGGATGGCAATGTCGGTAAGCGTCCCGAGACCGGTAATTTCCCCTTTCTCGATGATGACATCATCGCTGATGCCGCGGCGTTTTGATGCGGCAATACATGCCAGTACACCGACACCGTGCTTTTCTCCCAATTCATTCCAGCGTTTAGCAATATCCCTGTCGTCCTGGGGAGGATCCATATGTTTTGTAACATTGGTCACACCGTCATTATAGAGGAATACAGCATCGACCTTATGCCCTTTCTTGATGGCCGCCTCCGCAAACTTGAATGCAGTATCGGAAGCCTGATGGTTATAAGGCCCTTCCTTGAGTAAAATTCCAATATTCACAGTAGATACTATTGTTCGGGTTATATAAAAACATGAAGGAGTGCTCAAACGCACTCCTCCATTTTCCCTTTTATAGCGTCGTAGAGAGCTTTCCAGTCCGAGGTATACATCTCGTACGGTCTCTCGATATAGGCAGAAAGATAGAGCGCCTTTTCGGCAGCATCGATATCGCCCTTTTTCAACGCTTCAATCGCTTTTTCGCCTGAATCAGCGGCATCGTTGCCCATAAGGCGGATCTGACGCCAGTAATTTACCGATTCTTCCCGATAGATAAACGAAACAGGGAGCGCTTCAGCCTCTTTGAGACAGGTCACCGCTGCATTTTTCGGGCCGAACCCCATGTTCCAGCCGTTTTCTGCCCACTTTCTGGAGCGCTCAACAGCTTC
>JANQFD010000075.1 GCA_028278005.1 Chlorobium sp.
TGCCTTCGATGATATATGTTTCAAAACGCTCGCCATTGTTGTTGTTGACGCAGAGAACCTTTTCATTCGGAAGCATATTCGCAAGCCTGAGCAGTTCGCTGTCGATAGTAATACTCCCTTCGTATTCAAGATCCCCGCTGGTTACAACCGCGTTGTGAATTTTGGATTTCAACAAATGTAATCTCATCGATATACCCTTGAATAAATACAATGATCTCCCGTTACCTTTCAGGACGTTCTATGTCTGCTTCACCGCTGGCTTGAAAAATTGTATAGTTTTTCAGGGACACATCGCTTCTGAAACCATAACCCCTGATAGTCTCGTTCGGTTTGGTAATGGTAACATACGTGTCCGACCAGAGCATGTTCTCTTTTTCAAATCTTTTCAGATAGTCGGTCCTCAATATGGTGGAGTCGGTGGAAGTGATGACTACGTTGTCAAACGCTTCCATGTCATTATTATTATGAACTGTTCCTTTTTCTGCCGTGAGATTGGAAGAAGGGCGGCCGCTGCTGTCAAAAAAAGTAACCGCCAACCCGTCGTCCAGACGACGGGTGATTATATCGTTTTTTTTAAACTCTGCAAAATGACCGGCGGTTATAAGGGCCTGTATCCTGTTTCCCTTGAATATCCTCATGGTGACGTTCCAGCTCTCCTGCACAGGCTGCTCTTCACCGAGAAATCTCGTATCAACTGAGCGTTTGCCGGATTGCTCCCTGCTGCAGCCGATACAGCATGCCATAAGGCAACAGAATAAAAGAATGCGAAGTGACACAACGTTCTTTTCCGTAAGAACCGTTTATTTTAGGACACCTCTATTTAAGCTTGCTGATGACCTTGGCAGTGATATCTGCGGAACTGTCACTGTATACCATTGCCTGTTTGTCGATTATCACGGAAAACCCTTCTTTTGCAGCGACGGCTTTGACGGCGGCAAGGATTTTCTGACGAATAGGAGCGAAAAGCTCAGCCTTTTTTTTGTCAAGTGCGCCGCCGGGGCCGAATTTTTCCATCTGATATTTCTGGAGGTTCTGGTATTTCAGGTTAAGCTCCTTTTCTTTCTTATCTCTTGCTGCTTTGGCAAGGGAGCTTTTCTGCTTTTCATAACCTGCGGCAGCGGCCTGAAATTCTTTCTTCAGCTTATCGAGGCCTTTTTCCCACTGGGTTCCTGTTGCCTTGAGTATATTTTCCGCTTTTTTCGTTTCCGGCATCTGATTGAGGATTTTTCCGACATCCACAACTCCGGTTTTCTGGCTGCCGGGGGCAGCTTCAAGAACAGGAGCAACGGCAAGCGTGCTTAGAATAACGGTAAGAACCGCGGTGCGTAACAGTGTCGTAATCGCTGAATTTCGAGTCATCATCTTCATAGCTGAATCTCATGTTTTGATTTTTAAATAATACCGTGCGACAACTTTCCGTCTCGGTTTATCAAAGGTAATAATTCCCATATAAAAAACTATAGTTCAGATTGTGCTGCGGCTGCAAGGGAAGCAGAGCTCCGGGCCCGATACTATCTGCACTATGGAAAACTGTGCGCCGTCAGGGTATATGACGTCAAAGTATCCGGGATCATGTGCACAAGAACCGGGAGATCATGAAAAGTGCGGCAAGAGTGTTTAACCGATTCGCCGGAACAATTGTCCGGGCTGCTGTATTACAAGGTTTTTCATTTCCAGCTCGAAAAGATAAACAAGCAGCGTGGAAGGATCCATCGCAGTTTGTTCGGCAAGTGTGTCTATGTGCACCGTTCCATTTTCCAGGTGGTTCAGCACTACTTTCTCCTCTGTTGACAGACTCGGTGCCGCATGTTCCTCCATCGTTTCAGGAACCGTTTCCGAACAGCCGGGAGCGAGCTCCGAAATGATATCTTCAGCTTTCGTGACGAGCTTTGCATGGCCTTTTCCGATAAGGGAGTTCGTCCCGGCGGATGTATGGGAGAAAATGCTGCCGGGTATTGCAAACACCTCCCGGTTCTGGTCGAGGGCGTAGGAGGAGGTGATCAGGGCGCCTCCTTTCCGGTTGGATTCAATAATCAGCGTTCCTTTGGAAAGACCCGATATCAGACGGTTCCGCTTCGGGAACTTGGCCGGTGAGATGCTGCTTTCGAAAAATTCTTCGGATAAGAGGGCACCTTGTTCGATAATGCGGGGCCAGATCTTCCCTTCAGGATCCGTATGCACATTCTCTACTCCTCCGGCAAGAACCGCTATCGTTTTTCCGTTGTTGTCAAGGGCCGACCTGTGAGCAGTCATATCAATGCCGTAGGCGAGCCCGCTCACAATGGAAAACCCGGCGGATACCAGGCCTCGGCAAATGTGTTCAACGGCTTTTTTGCCGTACTGCGTTGCCTGCCTGGTCCCGACTATCGACAGCGAGGGAAGATGAGCCGCGTGAATATCTCCACGTACAAAAACAAAAGGAGGCGGATCGTATATCTCTCTGAGAAGCGGGGGGTAGAGGGATTCCTCTATCGTGACGAGTTTTGCATTGTAACGCTCAAGAAGCGAAATCTGCCGGTCGGCAGTTTTTCTCGCGTTGTCAATATCGCCGGGGGTTCTAAAAAACCGGGCTATTGTCCGGCCGAGCTTCTGCCCGATACCCGGGATGGAAGCGAAATCCGATTCGCCGGCCATGAAAATTTCCGGAGAACAGCCGATTTTTTGCCGGATGGCGTTTATTCTTGCAGGCCCCAGACCGGGAATCTGCGACAGAACAAGAAGAACAATGGTGTTTGACAGGTTGTCGGGCGACGCCTTAGAAATCACGTTTCATGAGTTTCAAGGCAAATCCTTTCAGGTATTCCCTGCCTTCCTCGTAAGGCAATGTGTCGACAGCGGAGAGGGCTTCTTCGGTATCATTGTTGATGATATTGCGCGCTTCATCGAGAACCCCGCACTGTTCGTAGATTGCCCTGATTTCAGGCACTCTTTCGGGCGATATGCCTTTGTTATCGATAACCGATTGCAGTATGTCATGTTCTTTTCCGCTGGTCAGATCAAGAGAACGGAGCAGCAGATAGGTTTTTTTCCCGTTAATCACATCGCCGCCGGAAACCTTGCCGGATTTGCCGTCTTCGGCCATTATGTCGAGGTAGTCATCCTGTACCTGGAAGGCCCGTCCGATTTTTGAGCCGAACGTGATCAGTTTTTCAAGCTGTTCAGGAGTGGCGTCGCCGACAATGCCGCCGGTTTCGAGAGAAGCAGAAATAAGCCTTCCGGTTTTTTTGGAGATCATATCCAGATAATCTGCAATAGTGGGGTCTTTGCGCTGTTCAAATTCCATATCGAGCGCCTGGCCTTCACAAATGGTAATGTTTGCCTCGTTGAGAATATGAACCAGCTCATCGTGCCGTGAGGTTTTCGTTTGCAGAACGCATTCATAGGCATAGGCGATCATCATGTCTCCTGACAAAATGGCGGCATTGGCATCCCATTTGACGTGTATTGTAGGCCTGCCGTGACGAAGTTCGGCCTGGTCCATTATATCGTCGTGCACAAGAGTGAAATTATGGAGGATTTCAATGGCGACAGCAGAATGAATGGCGTTTGTGCTTGAGCCGGATACAGCTTCAGCCGCAAGCAGGGTAAGAAAAGGGCGGATTCTTTTTCCTTTGCCCTCCAGAATATACCGGGCAGGGGCATAGAGGCTTTGGGGATTATTCTTTGTGAAGCAGTTGCCGAGAGCGTCATTGATAAGGTTGTAATACCGGAGGTATTTGTCTTCGACCTGTTGCGGGGTTAAACTGATATTCATTACGCAGCTATCCTTTTTTTATGGTAATGCGGGTTTTTTGCAGCTGTTTTATATTCTTTGCCCCGGTCAGAAACATCACGGCCCTGAGATCGTTCATCCAGGTCAGGATTGTCTCCTCAAGCCGGCCATGGTGAAGCGATTTGAGCATCATGCCTGCTGAAGCACACATATCGGCCCCAAGGGCGAGGGCTTTGGCAATTTCGATGCCGTTAGAAATTCCGCCGGATGCCACAAGCGTTATGTGGCTGTATTTCGGTTCTTTTTCTTTCAACGATGCAATTTCGGCAACGCATTGAGCGGTCGGTATGCCCCAGTTGAGAAGCTCCCCGAGTGCCGAGTCGCTGAAGCGGTTTTCATGCTGGGACTGTTCAAGGTATCGCTCCTCTTCAACTTTCTGCCAGCTGATTCCGCCTGCTCCGGCGACGTCAATGATCTGAACTCCTGCGTCGATGAGGGAGGCAGCCGTATCTGCCGATATCCCGCAGCCGACTTCTTTGGCTATTACAGGGACCGCTATGTTTTCGGCAACCTTGCGCAGCCCTGAAAGAAAATTTCTGAAATCGGTATTTCCTTCAGGCTGGAAAAGTTCCTGGGCGGGATTGAGATGAACAATCAGGCCGTCAGCCTGAACAATATCGACGAGAGTATGGAGCTCTTCATCTTTCAGGCCTTTTGCGACCTCGGGGGCGCCGATGTTGGCAAAGACCGGAACAGAAGGGGCTGTTTGGCGTACGATACTGAAACTTTCCCGATACAGGGAATTCTCGAGTGCCTGGCGCATGCTTCCCACACCAAGGGGGATGTTCAGCTTCTCGGCGATCTGGGCGAGTGAACGGTTCAGGTTTTCAGCCTTGCCGTAGCCGCCTGTCATGGATGATATCATGAAAGGATATGAAACACGATAGCCGAGAATATCCGCAGAAAGATCGATTTCATTGAAATGTATCTCAGGTGCGGCGTTATGCGCAAATTCATAGCGTTCAAAGCCGGTTGTTTTGCCGTCGAAACCTACATCCCGGTTCAGACAGATCTCAACATGGCTCTCTTTCCGGTCTGTGGTTATGGTTTTTGTTTCGTTCATGCCGTCTCCTGAAAACAACGTTCTGCCATGACTATCCCCGAATAAAATGTATAACTTATAATTTAATATTATATCGCAATAAACTTTCAGTGCAGATTCTCGATCTCACAGCATGTTCAGGACACTTCTGGCAATAGCTCTCCGTCACCTGGTCGGGCGCAGCAGGCAGACCCTGACGACAATTGCCGGTGTCGCCGTCAGTACCATGGTACTTATAACAACGATATCGCTGACGAGGGGGCTCCTGGATTCTTTCGTGGAAACGATCGTAGATGTTGCACCTCATATAACCATCAAGGGGGAGCCTCTGGATCCTCTTCCGGTTGATCTTTTGAGCGGCTCCGGGGGGGCACGTTACGCTTTTGTTGATGAAAATATACAAAAAGAAGAGCGTAAAGAGGTGCGAAACTATCGGCGTATCCTGAAACTGCTGGACTCGGGCAACCTTGCAGGAGAAATTGTAGCGGCATCACCATATGTAGAGTCACGCGTGATTGTCATAAACGGAGGCACCAACCAGCCGATACTCCTGAAAGGGGTGTTGATAGAACAGGAGAACGCAATAAGCAGAATCAGCGACAGGCTGACAAGAGGGGATATCTCATTTTTTGAAAAGACGCCTAACGCTCTTCTTGTAGGCAGGACCGTTGCCGAGGATCTCGGTCTCGATCTGCGTGACGAGGTTACCGTGGTTCCGGCATCCGGCCCGGCCCGTCAGTGCAAGGTTGCAGGTGTTTTTTTTTCGGGAATCAATGCCGTTGACAATACCGTTTTCGTGTCGCTCAAATTCGGTCAGATTCTTGAAAGACTTCCGGCAGACAAGGTTACGGGGATCGGGATCAAGGTAAAAGAGCCTCTGGACAATGAACCGCTTGCCAGGGAGCTTGAACGGAGTACCGGTTATACCAGCGATACATGGCAGGAAGAAAACGCAAATGTTCTTTCGCTGTTTAATCGAATCGGTTATATCGTGTTTTCTCTGGTTGCCTTTGTGGGGGTTGTATCAGGTTTCGGGGTGGCAAATATTCTGGTTACCACGGTTTTTGAGAAAAGCCGTGATATAGCCATCATGAAATCATTCGGCTTTCCGGCAGAAGCACTTGTGGGTATGTTCATTCTTGAAGGTTTTCTCGTTGGTTTTGCCGGTGCGATAGCCGGAGGATTTCTGGCAACGGCTTCCATCAATCTTCTGGCCAGCATTCCAATCGAAACTTCACAAGGTCCGCTGACCAAATCCGGTTTCAGCATGTCATGGAATCCGATCTATTTTTTCTTCGTTATTTTCCTGACGGTACTGATAAGTACTGTTGCCGCAACCATTCCCTCAACCCGGGCGGCGAAACTGGAGCCGGTGCAGGTGCTGCGGGACAGCAGTTTGTGAAGTCAGTTAGCAGTTCTCAGTCAGCAGTCAACAGCCGGTGTTCGGCACTTGAAGGTGTTGGAGAGAAGAGAGGTCTGATCTTCTGATAACAGAAAAAAGCCTATGGCAAAAACGTTTAAAGACCTGACAGTTTATCAAAAAGCGTTTGAGTTGTCAATGCAAATCTTTGAGTCAAGCAAGTTATTTCCGGTTGAAGAACGATATTCATTGACTGATCAAATCAGAAGATCTTCAAGAGGGGTATGCACTAATCTGGCTGAGGGATACAGGAAAAGACAATACCTGGCGCATTTTCTTTCTAAGCTCTCTGATTCGGATATGGAAAACAGCGAAACGCAGGTGTGGCTCGATTTTGCTTTTCGTTGCGG
>JANQFD010000079.1 GCA_028278005.1 Chlorobium sp.
GGTTGACAATTGTTAGTGCGTCGTTTTCGGCGCTTTTTTCTTGCATGCGCCGGATGATTCATGAACCAACTGACTGCACAAATCCTCAACCGTCTTCGGTCATCGGACGGATTCCTGTCGGGCGGGGAGCTGTGCCGGGAATACGGCATGACCCGCAGTGCGGTATGGAAGCACATCTCGTGGCTGCGGAATAACGGTTACACCATAGAGGCGGCTTCAGGGAGGGGGTACCGGTTGAGCGGCGCTCCCGATATTCCGGTATCGGAAGAGGTGGAGCCGCTGCTCACCACCGACCGCTTCGGCAGGAACCTTGTTTTTCAGGAGACGACCGATTCAACCAACCGCCAGGCCAAGAGGCTCGCCCGAAAGGGAGCCCCGGAAGGGAGTGTATTCGTTGCCGACTCCCAGACCGACGGCCGGGGCAGGATGGGCAGAACCTGGGTGTCACTTCCGGCAGCAAATCTTTATTTCTCGATTATACTGCGTCCGCCTGTACCGCCGATACGGCTCTCACAGATTCCTCTGCTTGCAGCTTCGGCGATTCATCAGGCTCTACAATCGGCAGTGGACGGAATTTCCGCAATGATCAAGTGGCCCAATGATATCCTGATAGAGGGCAAAAAGGTATGCGGTGTTCTCTGTGAAATGGAAACCGAGCCCGACATGACGCATTTCGTCGTTGTAGGTATTGGAATCAACGTGAACCTGCAGCGCATTCCGGAAGAAATCAGAGGTTTTGCAACATCTCTCATGCTTGCATCCGGGCGCGAGCATTCCCGTGCCGCTATACTTTCGACCATATTAAACAGTTTCGAACCGCTCTACGAAGAGTGGCTGGATGCCGAGGATCTCTGTGGCTTTCTTCCCTATCTGGAACAATACGCATGGCTGAAAAAACGCGAGGTCACCGTCGAACATCACAGCGGCGCACTTTCAGGGCGGGTCAGGGGATTGAGCAGCACGGGCGAGCTTTTGCTTCTGGCTGATGACGGGAAGATGCATACTCTCTCTTCAGGAGAAGCGCATATACGGAAATGAAGACGAGTCTCATTGTTGAGGGGGATATGATTGATATACATGAGGTGGATAATGATAAACAATGCCATAGAAAAAGCGTACAGCGTTCTCGAAACCGGTGAGCCGCTTCAATATGAGGAAGCAAGAGTGCTTGCGGAGCTGGAAGGAGAGGATGTTCTTGATCTTCTGTCGCTCGCCAACAAGGTGAAGAACCGCCATGCCGGCCTGCCGGAAGGTGACCTGCACAGTTGTTCCATTATCAATGCCAAGTCCGGGGTCTGCGCCGAGAACTGCCGCTTTTGCGCCCAGTCTTTGCACAACAGTGCCGATGTGGAACAATACCAGTTGCTCGATCCTGAACGAATCCTGCAATCTGCGGGTGAACTGTATAGTGAAGGGATTCGCCACTTCGGCATTGTGACCAGCGGCTATGGCTACAGGAAGGTCAATCCGGAGTTTCTGAAGATTATAGGCGTCATCGACCGATTGCGAGCGAAATATCCTGATCTGAATGTTTGCGCATCGCTCGGCGTGCTCGGTGAGGAGCAGGTCAGCATGCTTGCGGAGCACAGCGTAGCCCACTATAATATCAATATACAGGTGGCTCCTGAACGCTACCGCGAACTGATAGCCGACAGTCATCCTCTTCAGGATCGAATCGATACCATCCGCCTGCTCGGTAAATACGGTATCCCGATCTGCTGCGGCGGTATTCTGGGGGTCGGTGAAACAATGCATGATCGCGTCGATTTTATCTACGCGCTGCAGAACCTCGATATCACGGTTATCCCGCTCAATGTTCTGGTGCCGATAGAGGGAACACCGCTTGCCGGAGCGGCAACCCCGGCGATTACCGATATCGTGAAAACTTTTGCACTCTGCCGTCTGGCACATCCCGGAAAGATCATCAAGTTTGCCGCCGGCAGGGAAACCGTCATGAAAGACTTTCAGGGTCTCTTGATGCTCGCCGGAGCCAACGGGTTCCTTACCGGGGGTTACCTGACGACAAGAGGCAGGCGTGTCGAGGACGACCGGGATTTCATGCGGCAGCTCGCAGGTTTTACCGGAGTGCCTTCGACGTGAAGCTGCAAGAGGGAATAGAAAAAGAGCTCGACGCGCTCAGGGTGCAAAAACGCTTCAGGACGCTGCCGGAGATGGGTCGGCGTTCGGGGGCTGCCGTCGGGTCCGGCGGCGGAATGCTTCTCAATCTTTCGTCGAACGACTATCTCGGCATCGGCGATGAGGGACAGCTTCGTGATGAGTATCTGCAAGCGTTCAATCCGGAATGCGATGCGGACGAATTCAGCATGTCCAGCTCTTCTTCCCGCCTGCTTACCGGAAATCACCGGGCTTATGGTGAACTGGAAGAGTATCTCGCCTCATGGTATGGAAGGGATGGTGCTCTGGTATTCAACAGCGGTTACCACGCAAATATCGGAATCCTGCCGGCCCTTTCATCACGGCACGATCTTATCCTCTGTGACAAGCTGAACCATGCAAGCATTATCGACGGATGCAGGATTGCCGAAGCGGCTTTCAGGCGCTACAGGCACCTTGACTACGACCATCTCGAAGCTATGCTCTCTGAAAGCAGAGGAAAATACAGGCAGGTATTTATCGTAACCGAGTCGGTTTTCAGCATGGACGGTGACCTGGCAGATCTGCGGAAGCTTTGTAAGCTTCGCGAACGTTACGGAGCGTTCCTGATTGTCGACGAAGCGCACGGAGCCGGAACGTTCGGCGATACGGGGCAGGGGCTCTGTGAAGCAGCCGGAGTCGTTGATTCGGTCGATGTTCTTGTGGGGACATTCGGCAAGGCATTCGCTTCCTACGGCGCCTACGGGATCATGGATGGCATGGTACGGGACTACCTCGTCAATACCATGCGTTCCCTGATCTTTACTACAGCCCTGCCGCCGATCATGCTTGGCTGGAGTATGCGTGTTCTGGAAAAACAGCGTTCGATGATGAAGGAAAGACAGCATCTTCAGAATCTGGCGAAACGTTTCAGGAATGCTCTGAAAAGAAGCGGCATAACGGTGAACGGTGAAAGCCATATTGTTCCTGCAATCACAGGCGAAAACCGCAAAGCGGTTCTTGCGGCCGCAGCATTGCGAGAGGCGGGATTTCTTGCCTTGCCTGTACGGCCTCCGACGGTACCGGAAAAAACAGCGAGAATCCGTTTTTCGCTTCGGGCGGACATCTGCTGGGACGACATTGCCGCGATACCGGAGATATTGCATGCCGTCAGCTGATCATGTGTTAACAAAAACGTGTATCTCGTCACTTGTCACAGAACTCTATGATTACCCGCTGGATACAACGCAAAGGTTATGAGCGTCTGTTGATATTTTTCAACGGATGGGGCATGGATGGCGGGATCGCTGATTTTCTCCAGTCAAATACAACCGGAGAATTCGACCGTGACATTCTGCTTTGTTACGATTATCGCACAACCGGATTTCCTGACGGTCTGCCCGGCGATATAGCCGGTTACGGCGAGCGTATGGTTGCGGCCTGGTCACTCGGTGTCTGGGCTGCGCAGCAGACCGGGCTGGAGAAAGTCGACAAGGCGCTTGCCCTGAACGGTACTCCATGGCCGGTCAGTACTGAAAAGGGAATACCGCCGGATATATTCCGTGCAACCCTCGACAATTACGACGAAGAGAACAGGCTCCGTTTTCTGCGGAGGATGTGCGGGAGCACAGCGCTGTTCAAACGGTTCATGGATTTTGCTCCCCAACGGGATGCCGCCGACCAGCAGGAGGAACTTGACGCAATCCTGCAGGAGGTCACAGGTGATACGGTTCAGCCCTCGCCTGCATGGGAGTATACACATGCTGTTATAGGAGGGCGGGACATGGTCTTTCCGGCCGCTGCACAGGAACGTGCATGGAGCGGCATACAGCGGAAGGAGATGCGGGGGATGCCGCATTTCCCTTTTTTTGAATTCAATAATTGGCAGGAAATATGCAAATGCATGGAGGCGTAAACAAGGAACTGATCAGACAGCGTTTCGCCAGACGTCTGAGCGGGTATCGCCGTCATGCGGTAATCCAGGAAAGCATGGCTTCGGAACTTGCCGGGTTGATCTGCGGCGATTCGGCAAAGCCATCGTTTGAGAGCATACTGGAAATCGGTTCGGGTTCGGGAGCGTTTACCGAAGCGCTGCTGGGGCGTTGTGAGGCCGGCAGTTATACCGCAAACGATCTGGTCCCGGAAAGCTCTGCGCATGTCCGCGAGGTGGTTCTCAAACATGGAATCGACGATTTTTGCTTTATTCCGGGGGATATAGAACGTCATTCCGGCCTGCCTGAACAGGTTGATCTCGCTGCATCCAACGCCACCATGCAATGGCTTTTCGATCTCCCCTCTTTTTTCATGAAGATGTCGGAGGTCGTCATGCCGGATGGATTGTTTGCCTTCAGTACGTTCGGGAAGAGGAACATGCTGGAGATCAGTTCACTTGAACATCATGCGCTCAACTATTATACGCTTGGCGAGCTTGAGAAGATGGCAAGTCCCTGGTTTATGCCGGAAAAAATGCATGAAACAGTACGGAAGCTTGATTTCAGGAGTCCCGAAGAGGTACTTCGTCACATCAGCAGGACCGGGGTAAACGCTCTGTCCCGGGAAAATTGGACGAAGGCCCGCCACACGAGTTTCGTGGAGCGTTACCGTGCATCTTTCCCGCAAGGTTCGGGGGTACATCTTACGTATCATCCGTTGTTCTGCGTGTTCAGGAGAAAGAAGCAGTGAAGGCAAAAGCCGGGTGTCAATCGACAGAAAGAGGGTGAACGTTTTGGATCAGCAGCAAATGTTCTGGATTTCGGTTACAGGCGCTGCTGTGCTGAGCGCAGGGATGAACATGACACCGTAAAATAAAAAGGGGTATTCTGTGTCCGGTAAGGTCATAGCTATAACGGGGATCGATACGGGTGTGGGTAAAACGGTTGCAACCGGTTTGCTTGCCCGAATGCTTCTTGAAAAAGAGTGCCGTGTCATAACCCAGAAGATTGTCCAGACCGGTTCCAGGGGCATCTCGGAAGATATTCTCAGGCACCGGGAGATCATGGACATCCAGCTTCAGGAGGTGGACCGTGACGGTACAACCTGTCCCTATGTGTTCAGCTATCCGGCATCTCCTCATCTCGCGGCATCGCTGGAGAAACGGGTCGTCGATCTTTCGATGGTAGACGAGGCAACCGTGAAGCTGCAGAAGAATTACGATATCATCCTGCTGGAGGGTGCCGGAGGACTTCTGGTGCCTCTGACCGAAAAACTGCTCCTTGCAGATTATCTGCAGGAAAAGGCTTATCCGCTGATACTTGTCTCATCACCGCGGCTCGGCAGCATCAATCATACGCTCCTGTCGATCGAGGCCTGCCGGTATAGAGGCCTCCGGCTCAGAGGAGTGCTGTACAACCTTGCAGCGAAGGAGGACGCCGTTATTGCCGAAGATACGCTGGAGGTGATCCGGAATTTTCTCCAAAGGTATGGCTATAGCTGTCCGGTTGCTGAAATCCCCGATATCCGGGAATACAGTTTTCAGGATATACAGGAGCAGCTTTCGCCTTTATTGAGCTGCAGGGAGATGACAGCATGAATACTTCGAACATCGATGCAGACTTCGACAGGAAGCATATCTGGCATCCCTATACTTCCATGCGTGACCCTCTTCCGGTATACCCGGTGAAACGT
>JANQFD010000061.1 GCA_028278005.1 Chlorobium sp.
CGAAAAATCAAAGTCCGGCAAAACCTCCTTTCTCGCCAGCTTGTACCGGTATTCGGCTTCGTCGATCACTTTATCAGCTCTGTTAAGCCGGTGTCTTGAGTGCCGCGCTATGTTCAGAAGATCCTCCAGCCCGTAGGGAACGCCGGTAAGCGTCGTTTTTGAAACGACCACTTTCAAAGGAGTCTTTACGGGACGGTTCAGCAGGGTATTGATGCGTGATGCAAGTTTGTCTGCCATCCGATCCTGCTGAATCAGCCGTTCATGCATCTTGGACAACTCGACCTTGGTTTTGAGAACATCCTGCTGCGGAACTTCTCCAACAGCATATTTCGCTTCCAGTGCTGTGGTCAAAGCCTGTAGACGGCCTATCGTTTTCCGGCTTATTTCCGCCGCATTCACGGTGTAGCTGTAATCATAAACAGCCCCTTTGAATCCGGCCACAAGCTGATTGAGCCGTTCGAGATGTTCATCTTCTGCCTGAACCGCTCTGGACTCGGCAATTTTTTTCTTCAGGCGCAGCTTTCCCGGAAAAGGCACTCTCTGCCTCAGATAGATCTGCATACCGGTCATGGGGGTACGACTTAACGAAGGGTCGCCGACAGGGATGTTACTTGCCTCAAAACTCAACCGGGGGTCATCGGGGGCAGAAGCTTGAGGGATAAATGCGCGGGAGGCATTGATTTTTGCAACAAGGCTTTGCAGCTGAGGGTTATACTCGAGCAACTCTTCAACGAGGCCTTCCAGATTCTTTTCGCTGTAGTCCCGGTCCGACTGCGCGACACCATAGATACCCGAATCCGGCGTCTTCTGCTCGCCCATTGCAGGCTGCACAGATACAACACAACAAAAAACAAACAATTCAGCAAAACATACGTTTCGGAATATCGCGTTCATCAACCCACTTTTCACCTGTACCTAAACCTGATAATAAGTAATTACTCTCGCCCTTACTTTTCCGCGACAATGCTTTCACCGGCCACTCTGAAAGAAAGTGTAACAATTGTTATAATGCAAATGGATAATAATTCGTTCACACCGATCATCGTGGTGACGGCAATCCTCTCATCGACACGGACAAGATCAACCGTCCAATGGACCACCTGCTCTTCCGAAGCCTTTCTATCGTAATTCTTGCCTTCCTCATCCTGAAATCCGGTCGGAACTCCACGTTTTTTTCTTACATTCGGTAATCAGAAAACAGTATACCGGCAAGCTTATACGACATGAAAGAAACCATATACAGCAACCTGTACAACGTCCGTGAAGCCAGCAGAAAGCTCCGCATGCTTTCCGATAACGACATCAATGCGGTACTGAATGATCTGGCCGATGCCATACCCGGGAGTGTGGACAAAATTCTCGAAGCCAACCGCAAAGACCTCGACAGAATGGATCCGGGCGATCCCAAATATGACCGGCTTCTGCTTAATGATTCGCGCCTTGAAGCCATCGCCGGCGACATGCGTAATGTGGCCGGTCTGTCCTCACCTGTCGGCAGGATCCTTGAAAAAAGAACGCTGCCGAACGGGCTTGATTTGAAGAAAACAACCGTCCCTCTCGGCGTTGTCGGTATCATTTACGAATCGAGGCCCAATGTCACGTTCGATGTCTTTTCCCTCTGCCTGAAATCCGGAAATGCCACGGTACTGAAAGGCGGGAGCGATGCGATGTATTCGAACATCGCTATTGTCGAGCTTGTTCATACCGTTCTTCAGAAGCATACCCTGAGCCCCGACACGCTATACCTGTTACCTGCTGAGCGTGAAGCCGCCGAAATCATGCTCAATGCGGTCGGACACATCGATGTGATCATTCCAAGGGGAAGTCAGCAACTTATTGATTTCGCAAGGAAAAAATCTACGGTTCCGGTTATTGAGACCGGCGCGGGGATTGTACACACCTACCTGGACAGCAGCGGCGATCTCCAGATGGCAAAAGATATTGTGCTCAATGCAAAAACAAGACGGCCGAGTGTCTGTAATGCCCTCGATACCCTGATCATTCACCGGGAGCGTCTCGATGATCTTGCCGCCATAACCGAACCGCTTGCAGAAAAAAGGGTGATTGTGTTCGCTGACACAGAAGCTTACCCCGCCTTGCTCGGACGGTACCCTTCAGAACTTCTGCAGCATGCGGAAGAAAAGCATTTCGGCACTGAATTCCTTTCACTGAAAATGTCCGTTAAAACTGTGGCGAATCTCGATGAGGCCCTCGATCATATTGCGCGGTACAGTTCCATGCACAGCGAAGCGGTTATCGCCTCGGACCCTGCCGTCCGGGATGCATTTCTCACGCGGGTCGATGCAGCCGTTGTCTATGCCAACACTTCGACAGCTTTCACCGATGGAGCACAGTTCGGCCTTGGCGCGGAGATAGGAATAAGCACACAAAAACTGCACGCAAGAGGCCCTATGGCGCTCCATGAGCTGACAAGCTACAAATGGGTGATCGAAGGCAATGGCCAGATAAGAAATGCTTGAAGCACAGAACATCTATAAATCATACACGCTCCCCGGCCAGAAAAAAATAGAGATTCTCAAAGGGATCGACCTTGCGGTGGACGCCGGAGAAATGGTAACCGTTGTCGGCGCTTCGGGAAGCGGCAAAACAACGCTGCTCAACCTGCTCGGCACTCTGGATACTCCTGACAGCGGTGCAATCATGTTCAATGGAGAGCCGATATTCAGGGAAGGACGGTATACTCTTTCCCAGAAGTCTCTGGCTGGTTTCAGAAACAGAAAGATCGGCTTTGTTTTTCAGTTTCATCATCTTCTTTCCGATTTTTCAGCGCTTGAAAACGTTGCCATGCCGGAATTCATCACCACCGGCAAACTCAATCCCGCAAAATCAAGAGCTGCAGAATTACTTGAAAAGCTGGGACTGGAAAACCGCCTGAACCATCTTCCTTCGGAACTTTCAGGCGGAGAACAACAGCGTGTGGCAATTGCCCGCGCCATGATGAACTCTCCCCTGATCATTCTGGCCGACGAACCGAGCGGCAATCTGGACAGTAAAAACAGCTCCATACTCTATGAACTGATGGCAAACCTCAGCAAGGAACATCGCACCTCTTTTATTATCGTAACGCACAATGAGGAGTACGCTGCAACTGCAGACAGGCGTATGCGCATGGAAGACGGCCTGCTGCACCCTGATTGATCGCTGAGTTGCCGGGCTGCTTCACCATCTCGGTATTACCATCCGGTTCATTATATTGCAGGTTTCAGATCCTGCATATCTTCCCAGATTTTCATGCAAAACCACAATAACACACATAAAATAGGGCCGATTGAGCTTGCCCCCTCGGTCCGGCCGTATCACGCATGGACTTTTTTTTATGCCGCTTTTTTTTCTATAGGCATAATCACTTTTCTGTCCATCGGACAGACCTATATCCTCAACGTTCACCTTGGCATTCCCGAAAAAGAACAGGGAACAATAAGCGGCAATCTCGTCGTTTGGACGGAACTGATCGCTCTGCTTCTGTTCATCCCCGCAGGCATTCTCATGGACCGCATCGGGCGCCGGCCGTTGTACGTTGCAGGATTTCTGCTCATCGGCCTTACCTATCTGCTCTACCCGTTTGCCGGATCGGTTACGGACCTTTTTCTCTACCGCATCATCTATGCGTTCGGCATGGTAGCCGTAACAGGTGCACTGTCAACAGTACTTGTCGATTATCCGGCAGAGCGCTCGAGGGGAAAAATGGTTGCTCTGATAGGACTGCTCAACGGGCTGGGTATTGTCATTACAAACCAGTTCTTCGGTTCGCTCCCAGCAATCCTTGTCAAACAAGGACTGAGCGACATCGAGGCAGGCATAGCAACCCATGCCGGTGTCGCCATCATCGCAACCAGCGCAGCAATTGTTTGTGCCGGAGGACTCCAGAAAGGAGTCCCGTTCAAGGAGAAAAAAAGGCCTCGATTAAGAGAACTTTTTACTACCGGTCTGACAGCGGCACGCAATCCGAGAATCCTGCTTTCCTACTCGGCAGCATTTATCGCAAGGGGCGACCAGTCCATCAACGGGACGTTTATCAGCTTGTGGGGTATGAACGCGGGCATTGCCATGGGCATGTCTTACGATGATGCTTTCTGGAAAGGCACCCTCATATTCATTATCACCCAGGTCGCGGCCCTCATATGGGCTCCTATTGCCGGCCCCTTCATCGACCGTATCAACAGAGTTTCCGCACTGGCTGTCTGCATGTTTCTTGCCATGCTTGGAAATCTTTCCGTGCTTCTGCTCGACACCCCATTTGACTCCATCGGTTATGCCGTATTCATCTTTATGGGAATCGGTCAGATCAGTGTCTTTCTCGGAGCCCAGTCCCTTATCGGTCAGGAAGCCCCTTCGGGCAAGCGTGGCTCGATCCTGGGCACATTCAACATAAGCGGAGCCATAGGCATTCTCATCATTGCCAAGGCAGGAGGAGACCTGTTTGACAGCATGAGCCCGCATGCCCCGTTCGTCATTGTCGGATCAATAAACGCCCTGCTTATGTTATTCAGCATTTATGTAC
>JANQFD010000085.1 GCA_028278005.1 Chlorobium sp.
TTTCACGGGGCTTACCCGGGGATCCATCTTCTAACGGAAGTCCTTATGGATGCCGCATCCCTGTGAAATCCGAACATCTATTTCACGGGGCGGCATGACACTCAACTGACAACGTATTCGTGGCGGCTTATAATCGTAAATTTTTGCTTTTGAGACCGCCTCCTGCTAATCATTCAAATCTTTTTCTCTTCACTGAGAACCGAGAACTCAAAACTTAGAACTGAACACTATGAACTCATTGCTCCTAACATAACACGTAACACAATCCCTCACACCCCTACATACACCCCACCCTCACGCACCTCTACCGGAAACGATTCAACTCCTTTCGCTGAATTGTATAGATATTGACCGCTACATGAATCGAATTCCCAACCGTGCCATGGACAGATGATATGACCATTTTTGATCGAACCCTTACCCAGCGGCCCGCCTTCATGAGCACAAACGCCATCCAGAGCGCAGATCACCCCATCTACTTTTGAAACAGCAAGCTTACGGTTACCTGCATGAACCTCCATAACCTCGCCTTCACCGATCTGTGAAGAACGTTCCAGAACTTTAAACCACTTCATATACTTGTATATTTGGGTGCGGTAACAGACCTGCACAAATAATACTCTTTATCGCTCAATCATGCGCTGCCAACCAGCAAGGCCATGCAGTAGTATGGCGAAATATTAAAAAAACAAATACCGCTTAAACGCGTTACTAAAGAAAAAAATCAGTACCCGCATTTATACGCCGACAGATTTTATTAAAGCAGAATTATAATAGCTCACATTGTCCCGCCGATATATAACGTTTCATTTTTTTATCTATGCAATACTATTCTTTTTTTTGAAATTATAATTGTATATTTGTTTTGTTATCTATATTAATTAGATTCTATGGTTATGCAACTTTTTTCAGATGAACCAGAACAAAAAAACGAGGTAAACATGAGTGAAAGTGTCTCCCTGAAAGATATCCAGAATCAGATTAAAGCTCTACAGGAAAAAGAAGCGGCTATGATCGCCAAGGCGAAAGCTGAAGTCATCAAGAGCATCAGGGAAAAAGTAGCTGAATATCATCTACAGCCTGAAAACATATTCGGCGGCTCGAAAAAAACATCTGCGGGAACAAAAAAACCAAAGATGATCCGTTACATGCGGGGCAAAGATGAAGTCTGGGCCGGCCGCGGAAAAAAGCCTGAATGGTGTGCAAACATGAGCAAGGAAGAACTTGAGCAATATAAACTCGACGAACCTGTTCCTGCAGAATAACGGCAGCACTACTAACAGCATAAAAGCCTCTCATATCCACTGGGAGGCTTTTTTATTCCCGTTTACCACACATAACATCCCGGCATAGGTCATTATTACATAGAGAATATTGTTTGATCACATTCATCCATGGACTTCCTGCACTACACTCCTGATCGTTATGTTCAATTGACAAAAAACAGCTTTGACCAACTCTCCGATAACAATCTCCTGTCAGCATGAACAAAATCTCACAACGTTCACCAGGAAAACACGCTTTCTCCTGAAATTCTCAACAATCCGTTTTCACACAAAAACATGTTTAATCCGGCACGTCTCGTACAGCGGCAGGAATCACAAAAGGATATTGGAAGGAATATCGGTTTTCAGCAAACAATGAATATATATGTCCCTGAACTACCGGACATCAGAAACAGCACTACAGGGACACGGTTCTGACATATATAACGATGGCAAGCAGTACAAGAGTCACCACCCAGACAAAGATATACCGCCGCATTGCCTTGGAAGCTTTTTCTTTTTCCCACCATGTTCTCGGTCTGATACCCTTGATGAGAAACACCAGCTTGCAGGCCAGATTCACACAAACAACATTAACCGCAAGAAGAAGTGCTGCCCCCATGGCAAGATCGACCTCGGCATGCCCGAGCATCAATCCGAACGTGGCTGCCGGCGGCAAAAGGGCCACGGCAACCATAACCCCCACCAGAACACTCGGCAGACCGGTGCTGAGCGACAAGGCCGCCGCCGCCCCCGAAGCAAAAGCAAGAGCAATGGAGTCGAGACCGGCGTCTGTACGGGAAAGCAGTTCCGGACTTGTCAGGGGAAAAGGCCATAGAATCCCCAGTATGGTCGAAACGGCCACCGCAAGCAAAACCCCGGCAAACAGGGTTTTCAGGGAGTTTTTCATCAGTGCAAGGTCGCCGAGAGCCGTACCGAGTCCAAACGCCAGATTCGGTCCGAGAAGAGGTGCGATAACCATCGCGCCGATAACAACCGCAACGTTGTTCTCGATGAGTCCGATAGCGGCCACGATCGTCGACAACACGACAAGCACAAGATAATTGATATCGAGCCTCGCGTTTTTCTGCACATCCTTGTACAGGGATTCGCGTGCCTGGGTGGCCTTTGCTTCTTTCTCCTGCTGCTCCTCGGTTTGTTTCGGCAGCGAGATATCTATCGGGTAGACCAGAAGTTTTGCATATGACTGCGCGCCAAGAACTCCCTGAAGCGCGTCGAGCACCTCCTGCACCTTGTCATCGGTAACGACGAGACGCATTGGCTGCAGATCATCCTTGTCCTTCAATCCTGTACGAAAATCACGGGCCTTATGCTTCCGAGCAATCGTTTCGACGGTTTTTACACTCCCCTCGTCGGCAATGACTTCAATGAGCTTCATAATATAGAGGTCTATTGACTGGCAGATATCCCGGCTGAAAGAAAAACAAAGCTGAAAAATACGACTGTTCAGCTATCAACAGCCCGCCTGCCGTCGTAACATAACAACAGCAATATCGTTTATAGTCGGAAAGCCTGCAATGACGCTCAATACATTTTCATGAATTAATAGACACGGCACCTGTATCCTGAGCCGCGAATTGTGCATATTGGATGTATACAGGACGCCCCTCGGTGTGTTTTTCAATACAGACACCTTCCTTTCATCGCTGCCTCAGAATGATCCGGCCTCCCTGCCCTCACCGTGCATGTGAATCACCAAAAGACATACAAAAACCACATAAATGTTAATTATTTTTTGTATATACTCATATTGAACTGAATTATTTAAGCATTGTAGGTCTTATTCCGTAATATGTATCGAGCGAGCATGAAGAAACGATCCTGACAACGATGAACAATATAAGCTCAACAACGGATACTGGAGTGTTCACCCCCTGGATAATCGACACGACACTCAGGGACGGCGAACAGGCGCCCGGCGTTGCCTTCAGCCCGGAAGAAAAAAAAGATATTGCCCAAAAGCTTGCCAATGCCGGAGTAGACGAGCTGGAAATAGGTTTTCCTGCCATGAGCGAGCCGGAACAGTATGTCATCAGGGAAATCGTCGCAATGAAACTGAACATCCGGCTTACCAGCTGGGCAAGGGCACGGCTGTCAGACATTGAATGCGCCAGCCGTTGCGGCACAGAAGGCATACACATCAGCTTTCCCATCTCCAGCCTCTACCTTGACCTGATGGGTAAAGACTACACATGGGTACACAATGAACTCAAAAGACTAATACCGGAAGCAAAAAAAAGATTCGGCTTTGTCAGTGTCGGAGGACAGGATGCGACAAGGACTGATCAAGACGTTCTTGAAACGTTTGTCGATCACGCGGCAACGTACGGAGCCGACAGGGTGAGAATCGCCGATACCGTCGGTATCGTGACGCCATTGACGCTCATGAATATGATGCGGCACCTGAAATCGTCAACAACGGTACCGCTCGAGTTTCATGCGCATAACGACCTCGGCATGGCA